>CAZRTY010000059.1:0-10612 GCA_964603055.1 uncultured Rhodothermales bacterium
ATCTCGACGTCAACATCACCAAGGAAAAGAAGCTCACCAACATGCGCGCGGCCAGTGCCGATGCGTTTGAAAAGCTGAACCCGCCCCGCCGCATGTCGCTCGAGGAAGCCATCGAGTTCATCCGTGAGGACGAGCTGATCGAGATTACGCCGTCATCGATCAGGCTCCGTAAACGCTATCTGGACGTCCACGAGCGCAAAAAGTACCAGCAAGGACAGAAGGCGGAAGCAGCGGGGTGACGTCCCCTTCATCGCCGGAGAATAACAGAAGCGTCCCGAACTAAGATGGCCAAGCTCGGGACGCTTCGCCGCTTTTAGACCGGCCATGCCTGGGATGTCCAGGCTTGATCCCAGAACATCCATTCGTAGCGGGCGCTGGTCACAAAGGCATTGACGGCACGGGCGCGCGTAGCGTCGTCGGCCGCGTCGGCGAATCGCTGTAAGCGATCGAGGATATCCTCCATGTACTGATTGAACTGCGGATCGCTGTACGTCCGAAGCCAGTCAGCAAAGGGATGAGCGTCGGGGATGGTGCCGAGTTCGCGGAGGAGTTGCTGTCCTAAATCGATATACAGCCAGGGGCACGGCACGAGAGCCGCTACCGCCTCAACAAGCGATCCCTGCTGAGCCGTCGTGACCATGTGATTCTGGTATGCGCGGTTATTCGGCGTCAACTCGATCGCGGCAACATCCTCGGGGGTGTAGCCGAGCTTCCGTCCGTAGCCCGCATGCAGCTCGCCCTCGACGACGAGGGCAAGACGGGCCGCATCGATGAACCACAGCTTGTCTCCAGGATCAGCGCAACGGATGCTAATGAGTGATGCCGCATCGGCGAACGCTTCGAGATAGCGTGCGTCCTGCATCTGGTAGAAGCGGAAGCGCTCAGAATCGAGCGTGCCTTCCGCAAGTGCGCGCACGAAGGGATGACCGAAAGAGGCCCCCCACGCATCGGCCGCAGCAGTAATGCAGGCGCGTGCGAACGGCGGAACGGTGAACGGGGCCTCGGTGGCGGCTGCTGAGGTAGAGACGGGTTGCATGGCTTCGCGTGTGTTGTGTGGCTGAACTGTTCGCGAAGCCCCCGATACACCGGACGACAAAGGTAGGAGCGGCAATAGCCGCTTAACCGGAAGCTTTCCTCCGCCGGTACAAACCGGATCAGGTTCAGAGGGACTTTCTCAGCCCGGACTTTTGTCGACGGGCACCCCTAGCTTCGCTGCCGTAGAGAGTACGGCGGATTCTGAATGGATGTCAAGGCGAATGTTCGGCCACGACGACCCGGGATCCCATAAAACAGAAACTCCCCGCTCTGGATAGAGCGAGGAGTAATCGCGGTGGGATGAGGTGACGGGCGGATTCGAACCGCCGTACAGGGTTTTGCAGACCCTTGCCTAGCCACTCGGCCACGTCACCGGAGTATGTAATGTCCGGTCCCGAAATAGACCGGGCATGCGTACGCCCGGCAGGACTCGAACCTGCAACCTGCGGATTAGAAGTCCGCCGCTCTATCCGGTTGAGCTACGGGCGCAAGAAACGAACTGCGGTGGTCGGGGCGGCAGGATTCGAACCTGCGACCTTCGGCTCCCAAAGCCGACGCGCTAACCGGACTACGCTACGCCCCGCAGGGCGGGTGCGAACCGGTGGTCGGCACCCGCAATATCATTTACTGAGCCGCTTTTAGCTCAGCCTGGACGTTGTCCAGCGCGACCATCTTCTGGCGGTAGCGGTACTGGCCGTTTTCTTTCTTCTCGGCCACTACGATCTTCGCCATTTTGTTCGAGACCGCGTTCTTCATGCGGTCGGTGCGCTGGTTCTTAGATACCTTCTTTGCCATGGTTACTTGATTTCTCTATGAACCGTGTGCTTGCGCAGGGCGGCGTTATACTTACGCAGCTCGAGACGACCCTGCGTGTTGCGCCGGTTTTTCGTCGTCGAGTAGCGAGAGGTGCCCGGCGCCTCCGTGCATTCCAGGATAACCTGGTGCCGAACGTCTTTGCCTTTGGCCATGGTGCCTCTTCAAATTAGGGCTGCGTTCAGACGCGCACGCCGCTGCGGCGCGCATCGTCGAGGACGGCTTTGATGCCCTTCTTGTTAATGGTCTTGATGGTCTTCGTGGAAACCCGAAGCGTTACCCAGCGATCTTCTTCAGGAACGAAGAAACGCTTCTTCTGCAGGTTTACCTGGAAGCGCCGCTTCGCCTTATTATTCGCGTGAGAGACGTGGTTTCCTGCGCGAGGACCCTTCCCGGAAATCTGATCTTTACGTGCCATCGCGAATGACTCCTAATCTGAGGTATGAGCGGCGCGGTTGCGAGAGATAGAAAAAGCCGCGGTTGCGGCTCAGTCTACTAAGATAACTGCCCCATCATCCCCACACAAGATGAAGCCCGCCGCAGATACATCCACGACGGGAAATTTCTGATGAACAGGCCGCTTAAAGGAAGCCTGCGGGGATAAGTTTCAGACGCGATCGGCGATTTGATCGTCTCTTCGTGAAGGCTCGGCTGGCATGAACTCGGTCAGCGTGTCGCCTCGAAGCCCAAGCCGCAGCGTCTCAAGTGGTATGACTTCGTCGGGCAGAATGTTGCCCAGATTGACGTTGGCGCCAAGCATTCGGATAAACCACACCTGCTGGTGCTTCTTGGGCGCCTCAAAGATCAACTGCCGCTGATCGGTAAGTGTCGTGATCTCTTCGACCAGTCCCGAGCGCACTTCCTCGTTCGGTCTGAAGAGTCCCGCCGTGCCGCTTTCACGTGCTTCGCAAATCACTTTCCAGCTGCCGGCAGCCAGCTCGGCTTTGATCAGCTCAACCCAGCGGTAAGGCGGCATCACATGCGCATCATCCTTCGAGCCGACCTCGCTCAGCACGGTGAAGTCGCGTCCAAGGCTGTCTATGCATGCCAGTTTGTCTTCGTGCGGAATCTGAAGCGTGCCGTCGGAGACCTCCACATGCTCAAGGCCGAGCGCATCGACCAATGATCGAAACCGATCGAGCATCCCGCGCATGTAGTACGCCTCGAAGAGCGTCCCACCGAGGTAGACATCCGTGCCCGCTTCGCGATATACATCGAGTTTGCGTCGCAGGTTTGGTGTGATGACCGCCGTGCCCCATCCCAGTTTGACGAGATCCACGAAGTCGGCCGCCACCTCCATGAAATCCTCGGCCTGCCGTGCCGAGAGGCCCTTATCCAGCGCCAGCGTCAGGCCGTCCGAGCGTGGCCGTGAGGGGCGTTCGGGTAGGCCTGGAAGTTCAATCTGACGAAGACTCATGATGCGGGACTGATATACTGACGCTGTTGCCGGGGTCTATCCCTCGACTTTAACGGCCTGCGAAGGCTCGATCGACGCGGCCCTCGACGCAGGGTACCAGGCTGCAGCCAGACAGAGCAGCAGCGATGCGCCTGCGATCAAGACGACATCGAGCACGCGAATGGACACAGGATAGGCATCGATCATGAAAGAGTCTGCCCCACGCAGGTGGACCAGCTCAAAGTGTCTTTGAAGCAACGACAGTCCCACGCCCAGCACAACTCCGAGTCCACCGCCCACCAGCCCGATGAGCGATCCCTCCGCCAGAAAGATCCGGCGGACGTCCTTTCTCGAGGCGCCCATCGCGCGGAGAACACCTACATCACGGCGCTTCTCGACCACGACCATCGTAAGCGAGCCAACAATGTTGAACGCGGCGACGACGATGATAAGAAAAAGGATGATGGACGCGCCCCACTTCTCCAGTTGCATCACGTCGTAGAGGGCGCGCTGCAGGTCGTACCAGGTGAGGACTCGGTAGTCGGGCCCCAGTGCGCCGGCGAGCCGCCGTTGAACGCGCGCGGCGTCGTCGATGTCGTGCAGACGCAGTTCCACGCCCGTCAAGCGGCTTCCCATCCGGAACAGACGTTGTGCCTCCTCGATGTTGACGAACACGTGGCTCTCATCGTAGAGATCATCCATCTCATACAATCCGCGGACGCCAAAAGACGCCGGCTGCAGGAAGGCGAACGGATCGACCAGCGAGCGTTCGAGTGCCGGTGCCGAAATCAGCCGCAGGCGGCTGTCGGGCATTGAGCCTGATCCCGGCAAGAGGCCAAGCCGCTGCCCCATCCGTCTGCCGATGACAACGCTGGGCCGGCCATCGCGCGCTTCCAGATCAAACGACCCGAAGCCGACGCGTGTCACCACATCGTTCACGCCTTGCATCGTCGCCGGGTCGATCCCCCGCACAACCACGATCATGTTCGGGTCGCCCACCCCGTCGTGCGCGATGAGCGCCTTGCCTTCGACGTACGCAGCGGCATGAGCCACTTCCGGCATGTCGAGCGCAATTCGTTGGATCGACTCCGCATCCTCGATCCACCGCTCCTCAGATGCCACGATGCGCACATGCGGATCGAGCGAGACCATGAGATCCCGCACGACCTCGTAGAAACCGTTCATCACCGAGAGCACGACGATCAGCGCGGCCACGCCGATCATGACGCCGGCCGTCGAAATCCCCGTAATGACGGAGATCAGGCTGATGCGTTTGCGGCTGACGAGGTATCGCCGTGCGATGAGGAGCCGGTAATCCAATGCGTAATCAGCTGCGGGTTCGCCGAGGGATGGAGGGGTGGTCGTGCAATAGCGGTCGAATTACTCGACGGCGGCGTTGCAGTTCAACTTATGCATGAAGAGAATTCCTGCGCCGTGGCGAACGCATAGCTTGCGATCTGCGATCGAAGAACTGTGACTTTCCACGGTCGTTCGGTCCGGAAATCCGCCGCGTTGTTATGACTCTCCGTTCGATTCTCTCCCTCATATTATTGTTCGTCGCAGGTGAGACCACCGCCCAGGATAATGATTTGCCGCTGACTCCAAGCGATTACGGCAATGGAGCGGGTCTGCAGGTGTTGTTGACGAACCACGGATTCGCGCTCGGCGGATATTACACGAGAGCGATGTCTGATGCCGTGTCGATTGTTTTCGACGCCAACATCGGCTCGGCAAAAGATGAGCGTGAGGCCCAGTTTCTGCGTTACGGCAACACGTTTGTGATGGGCAAGGCCAATTACGTCTTGATGCTGCCGGTGCAGGGCGGACTGACCGTCCGGCTCTTCCGCAACAGAATCGAGGACAACTTCAGGCCCTACGTGCAGCTCTCCGGCGGACCGACGATTGCCTTTCAGGCGCCTTACTTCGACGACTGCAACGGAAATGGGAATCTCGACGAGGCAGTGGACTGCACCGGCGACGGCAAGCTTACCGATCGAGAAGAGACGCTCGGATTCTTCCGTGCGCTTCCCCGCGGCAACTTCAAGCTCGGAGCCGGAGCGACGATCGCGATGGGTGCATTCTTTGGGGAGGGAGGGCGCACCACGCAAGGCCTCCGCGTTGGCTATTCTTTCAATTATTTTGCGGATGGCGTACAGCTACTCGAACGTCGGCATCAAGAAGAGCCGCGAAGATTTATCGGCACGCCGACGATCACGCTTTCGATCGGTCGTTTGCTGACGGCACCCGACGCTACACGTTGAAGCGAAACAGCAGGACGTCTCCGTCTTTCACGACATACTCCTTGCCTTCGCTCCGCATGACGCCGGCTTCGCGAGCCGCAGCTTCCGATCCATACCGCTCGAAATCGGCAAACTTGATCGTCTCCGCACGGATGAAGCCTCGCTCAAAATCCGAGTGGATCACGCCCGCCGCCTGCGGCGCTTTCGTGCCTTCCCGGATCGTCCATGCGCGCGCTTCCTTCGGCCCCGCGGTGAAGTACGTGATCAAGCCCAGAAGCTGATAGGCTTCGCGCACCAGGCGGTCAAGGCCCGAGCTGTCCAGCCCGAGGTCTTCGAGGAATGCAGCAACCTCGCTCTCGTCTAGATCGGCGAGTTGTGCTTCGAGCTCAGCGCTGATCACCACCATGCCCGCGCCTTCGCTCTCGGCGATCTGACGGACCTGCTCGGAATGCTCATTACCATCGGGAAGATCGTCCTCGCTAACGTTCGCGCCGTAAAGGATCGGCTTCGACGTCAACAAAAACATCGACCGTAACCAGGCGGCTTCTTCGTCGTTACGCGTCTCGAGCGCTCGCGCCGACTTCCCATCCCCAAGATGATCGACCACCCGCTCGTAGAACGAGAGCTCCTCGCGGATTTTCTTGTCGCCCGTCTTCGCCATCTTGGACGTCCGCTCGACGCGTTTCTCGGCCGTGTCGAGATCCTTCAGGATGAGCTCGGTGTTGATGATCTCGATGTCGCGCGCCGGATCGACCGAGCCTGACACGTGCACCACGTTGGGATCGTCGAACGCGCGGACGACATGGATGACGGCGTCTACCTCGCGGATGTGCGACAAGAACTGGTTTCCAAGTCCTTCGCCCTTCGAGGCGCCCTCCACGAGGCCGGCGATGTCGACAAACTCGATGGTTGTGGGCAGCGTGGCGGCCGAGCCCGCCAGTTCGGCAAGCCGCTCGAGCCTGGGGTCGGGCACAGGTACGACGCCGACGTTGGGCTCGATCGTGCAAAAGGGATAATTGGCCGATTCAGCGCCGGCACGGCTCAGCGCGTTGAACAGCGTCGACTTACCGACGTTCGGGAGACCTACGATACCGCAACGTAATGCCATGGTGTCTATTTTTATGCGACCGGTGCAACCGGCCGTTGACAAAGCGCCCGAGTTATCGGGACTTCAGTCGATTGTTCCGTGCCCGAGGATCAGGTGCAGCGATCTCGCCAAATATCCGATGACCACTCTTCGAATTACCGCTCTCCGCTTCAGCGCACTTCAAATTTTATCTGTCGTTCTGCTTCTCGCCGTGGGCGGCATAATCCCCCACTCGGCCCACGCCCAGCTCGACCCCGGCGGACGCTATCTGCAAGCGGGCCTCGCCGTCATCCCCGGCATCGGAGCGCAGGCGTCATTCCTCCAACCCAGCACGGTGTACACGGTTGAAGGTGCACTTTACGTCGACTTCTCGCCTCAGTTTTCCGGCGGCGAAGGCTCGATACAAGTCTCCGGCGGCATCGGCGGCGCCCTCCGCATCTTCGGAATCGCGCGCGCCATCGGGAACGCCGGTTCGGGCGGCACGGATCTCGACGTCGGATTTAGATTCGGCCCCGCGCTGTACTTCCCACTCGGAGAATCCTCACGGGCGGAAAATCCCTTCAGCCTGTTTCTCGATCCTTACGGCCGCTTCATCACGGAGCTTGGCGGCAACAGGATCGGGTTCGTCGAACTCGGGTTGCAGCGTCCCATTCTTCGCGCGGGCCTCGTATTCAACTTCTGATCGTCAGCCTTGATAGGGGACAGAGATAAACTCGCGCTCCGGTAAGCGTACCGCCGTGAGCCTCCCGTAACCCCGTCGATTGTGGTACACACAGCCCGTATCGATGTTGATGAGCTGGTCGTGATTAATCGGCTCGGTGACCGGCGTATGACCACAAACGACCGTCTTCTCCCAGTTCAGCCGCGGCGCCTTGAGGTGTGATCGCTCCCAGAGGAAGACCCCTTCGTCATTGCGCTCAAGATTCTTAGCGACGGAATACTCGGGCCGCAATCCCGCGTGAACGAAGCAGTAATCAGCTTCCTCGTGGTATAGCCTGGTTTCCCGCAGGAACTGTTCGTGCTCGTCAGGGATGACCGTGTTTCGCTCGTCATCGACATAACTCTCGAGCGTATCGAGTCCGCCGTTTGCGCGCCAAGGCTCGAAGACGCGATGGTCCAGATAGTCGAGCATGAGCGACTCATGATTACCCCGCAGAAAAACACACGGCACGCTCTGGCTAAGCTCGAGCACAATGTCGATCACTCGGCGGCTGTCGGGCCCTCGGTCCACATAATCCCCGACGAAGACGATGCGGTCTTCACCGCCTGGGTCGAGGGTGTCTAGGAGCACTTTGAGCGTCTCCGCGCACCCGTGGATATCGCCAATTGCGATCAAGCCCATGCGCCTCAGGGAGTTTTCGCGCGCTGCTGGATATCATCCATCCCCACTAAACCGCGACCTGATTTCTGCAGGCGTCCGGCGTTGTACAGTTCGAGGACGATGGCGTCGAGAACCCCGTTGATGAACTGTCCGCTTCGGGGCGTGCTGAAGTTTTTCGCAATATCGATCGCTTCGTTGAGCGTCACCTTCGGGGGGATGTCGTCGAAGGTAAGCAACTCGCACACAGCGATGCGGAGCAACACGCGGTCAATCAACGCGATCCTTTCGAGCTCCCAGTTCTGCGTGTGACGGCCAATAATTTCGTCGGCCTGCTCGATCATGTCGATCGTACGCAGCAGCAGTTTTTCGGCAAAGCGCAGGTTGTTGGTGTCATCCTCGAGATCAGGCCGGATGACGTGATCCAGGTAGAGCTTGACTTCTCCACCTCCAACTTCGAGCGCGTAGAGAGACTGCATAACTCTCTCTCGGGCGGTACGGCGGCTGCTCATGCGCGGTGCTTCAAAAAAACAAGACTACAAAACGGCGATGGTCGGTCGTGTATTCGGTGACGCCCCGGCGGTTCTGCGGCGTGCGTAATCTTCACCTTGATGTCAACACGACGCGCCGCCTCGTTACGGAAAGCTCCGACGGTCATCTTCGGGATATCACCCTGCGACTCCCGAGGATATGGCACGTGACATCAATCTTTCCCCATCGGCAGCGCCCGCGCTATGGGTATCGATCTTCTTCGGCACCGGGATTATATGCGGAACTCATGCACCGGCGCCCTTGCTGTGGATCAGTGCCGCGATAATCGCTGGAGCCGTCGTCGCAGCGACCGCTTTCTTCAGCCGGCGAAAGATCGTCACTCTGCTTGGGCTTGTATCTGCCGTCGGAATGATCATCGTCGTCGTCTCTGCCGGCGCACTACGCATCACGTTCCACCGCTCGATACCTGCGGGTGATATATCGCTTGCGGCCGACACACTACACAACACCGAGGTGGTGGTTATCGGAAAGCTCATCCAGCCACCGCGGGAGACGGCATCCAACTTTTTGTTGGATTTGGATGTGGAGTCGCTGGTGACCGAGGCGGGTGCGCGTCCGGCACGCGGTCGCCTGCGCGCTGTGATGCGGAAATCGTCAGTCGGGGAGATGACGGCGAACTTGGGGACGATCGCCGTCGGAGGCAGGCTTCGGAAGCTACCCTTGCAGAGGAATCCAGGTGATTTCGATTACGGCGGATACCTGCGTCGGCAAGGGTTCGGGGCTGAGGTAGAGGCAACGTACGCGTACGTCGTGGACGAGGCGACGCCGCTACGTAGGCGGGTGCTGATACGTGCACGACGAGCCGTCGCAACCGCGATTGAGACGTCTGCGCCATCAGAGAGCAGCCGAACGGTGCTCATCGCACTGCTTCTGGGCGATCGCTCCGGCCTCGATATCGAACTGCGAAATAACCTCGCCCGCACCGGACTCATGCACCTGCTCGCCGTCTCGGGTCTGCATGTGCTTCTCGTAGCAATGGTCTTCTACAATCTGCTGAAACCGATGCTACTGCGCTTCGGGGTGAGATGGCGGTGGATGGAGTCGAGCCGCGCCATCATAACCATCGTCATCCTGGCGATCTACACGGCGTTGACGGGTGCCGGCCCGTCGGTGGTCCGAGCATCTGTGATGGCTGCCTTGTTCATGGGATCGACGTTCGTGCAGCGGCCCGTCAGTTCAATGAACACCCTGGGTGTTGCAGCCACCGTCTTAATGCTGTGGCGCCCTGAAGACCTCTTTGCGCCCGGATTTCAGCTATCGTTCGGAGCCGTCGCCGGGATCCTCTTGTTCATGCCGCATCTACGCTGGGTGGAGCAGAAGATGCATCGCACGGGGCGCGTCGGCCGCTACGTGTCGAACTCGGTGATGATCTCGCTCGCCGCGGGGTTTGGCACGTTGCCAGCGCTTCTCTACCACTTCGGCCAGGCACCCTTCGCCGGGCTAGCGCTAAACATCGTCGCGATCCCCGCGACCTTCGGCGTTCTCGCTTCAGGCATCGCCCTCGTACTGTTTCACCCTGTCTACTCCGAGATATCGAGCACCTTTGGAGCTGCGGCAGATGCATTGTCTCGCCTCTTGCTCGGTATTGCGAGCGCCGGCGACACCTACGCTCATTACGCGCTTGTCGAGACGTATGTGCGCGACCTGCCGACGCAGCTAATCATCGTCGGGCTTATTCTCATGTTGGCATTTATACATCGTCCACGCTTCAGGTGGCGCCTGGCCGTCTTTACCCTGTGCATCGCGGGCGTGTATGTCTGGATAAAGCCGCCCGACCGAGGCGTGATGTCGGTCATATTTTTTGACGTCGGGCAGGGCGATGCGGCTTTGGTGACCACACCCAACGGACAGAACATATTGATCGATGCGGGACCGCGTGGCTTCGGGTACGACGCTGGAGAGCGCGTCCTCGGGCCGAACCTCCGATTTCTTGGCATCTCACGCCTCGACGTCGTCGTCATATCCCATCCACACAGCGATCACTTAGGCGGACTCCCCTATCTGATGCGCAATTTTCCAGTGGGACAAGTGTGGCATAACGGCCATGCGTACGAATCAGCGCTCGTTGCCGAGACCATTCACCTGCTCGACAGCCTGAGCATCCCTCATCAATCCTTGCGCGCTGGGATGCAGATGGACGTCGATCCTGCGATTCGAGTAGACGTGCTGGC
>CAZRTY010000060.1:0-3606 GCA_964603055.1 uncultured Rhodothermales bacterium
GTAATGTCAGCAGCGCTGCCTTCGGCCGGCCGGTGCTGCCCGACGTAAAGATGATAGTGGCAATAGCGTCGAACCGCAGAAGCTGATCCGAGACAGCATCGACGGGAGATGTTGATGTGGGGTCGATTCCCGGAAGGAAACCTGCATCACGGCCGGGAGCGAATAAAGCTTTGGCGCCGGCCTGCGACAGTGCATCACGTGCCGTATCGGCGGGAAATCTCGGGTTGACCGGCGCGATCGTTATGCCTTCGCGCAAGCACGCCCAGATCAACGCGATGAGGTCAATCCCATTCTCCGTCCAGGTGCCGACGACATCGTCATGCGCAACGCCGAGATCGACCAGCTGCTGTTGATAGCTGCGGATGAGCGCATCGAGCTTCCCGTACGACACCGCGGCGAAGGCGCCGTCAATCGCCAACAAATCGGGCGTCCGGCCGGCCCGTTGTGCGACCGGGCATTGGATCGTGTCAGCCTCGAAATCGATCATAACGTCGCCACGTGGTCAAGCCGGCTGATGTCCACCTCGGCGCCGGCGCGTTCGACCTCCCCCACATCAATCGACGGTCCGACAACCGGCAGGCGCCGCCTCAGCACATCATCCGCAAGCCACTCGTAGGTCGATAGACCATGCGCTACGTCGGACTCAAGCTCTGCTGCGAGGTTGATCACCCGCCGCGTCGACACGCCTGATTCGTAAGCGCCGGTCAGCACAACCTGCATTCCGTGGCGCCGTGCGGCGTCGATCCAGCGGCGATATACATCCATGCCGCCCAGGAGCGCCGGTTTGAGCACGATCGCCTTCGCAAACGTGAACGAGTCGAGATCCTCCGGCAAAATCTCCCGGGCCGTCTCGTCTAGTGCAATCGGAATCGCGACGCTGTCCGCCAACTTCAGCAGATCATCCCGCTGCCGCACCGGCTCCTCGATATAGGCGATATCCACGTCGGCGACGCCATCCAAAAAACGTGCTGCTTCGCCGTACGACCACGCGCGATTGGCATCCAGCCGTAACCTAATATCGGCAGGAAGCAACGTCCGGAGCCGCCGTACTCGTTCGATATCCGCGTCAATCGACTGAGTGCCGACCTTCAGCTTGAAACAACGGTAGCCGGCGTTCACACGATCATTCACCTGCCGCTCGTCCAGCCCCGAGCCATCAACGAGTGCATTCACATGCACAATCTTCCGGCGGGGTTGCGGCTGCTCGGTCCTATCACGTTGCCGCTTGAGATCATCAATCGCCGAATCGATGGCGAAGGCCAGCGTGGCGCATCCCGCATCGCGCGAGCCTCGTCCCCATTCATGTGCCTGATTCAGGACGTCGTCAGCGGTCTCAACAGAGAACCCTGGAAGCGGAGCCGCCTCTCCCCATCCCACAAAAGCATCTTTGCCGACGAGCCGGATCAGCACGCCCGTCCGCTTTTCAGCGCCTGCGATGCGGGTGCGGAGCGGAAGCGCGTAGCGATACAGCGAGACGTCGGCGACCGCTTCAGGGCGAGGTGTCAGCCGATGAACCATCCTGCGGAAAGGACGAGGCAGTAGACGAAAAGCAATTGCGAGGTCTTCGCGAGGAGGGCATTCATCTCGGCCGGTTCGGTTTCATGCCGGACGCGCCGCACCGACGACCGGCCGAAGATCGGCACGAGGCATGCCGCCAAAATGCCGAGCGGTGCACCGGCTGCCGTCACCAAAAGCAGCGGCAGCACCCCGGCGACCACAAACATGGTGGCGTACAAGTTGACGCCGGCATCGCGCCCGACTCGGACGACCAGCGTGTGTTTGCCCGCCGCGCGATCCTCGTTGATGTCGCGGATGTTGTTGACGAGGAGGATGGCTACGGCCAGCGCTCCGGGCCCCACGCCCGCCAGGATGACCGATGCCTCAATCGACAGCGCCTGCACGAAGTACGTGCCACCAACGGCGACGGGCCCGAAAAAAATGAGTACGAAGGCATCGGCGATGCCCAGGTATGCCAACGAGTACCGACCCGCCGTGTACCAGACGCCGGAAATGATGGAGAGGACGCCAATGGTCAGGATGGGCCATCCGCCGCGATACACCAGGTACAGGCCGAGCACGAACGCTACACCAAACGTTAGAATCGCGGCTGCACGCATCGATCCCGGCGAGACGAGCCCCGCTTGCGTGGCACGCAGCGGCCCCTTCCGGCCGTCTGCATCCGCACCTTTGACAAAGTCGTGGTAGTCGTTGCTGTAGTTCGTGGCGACCTGGATGAGGATGGCGCATAGGAGCGCGCACACCGCCGCGGCTGCGTGGAAGACGCCGTTGGCGAGCGCAATGCCGGTCCCCAGCACGACCGGCGCGACGGCGGCCCAGAGCGTCCTGGGCCGCGCCGCCAGCATCCATACGTTGATACCGTTCGGCGTCCGAGCGCTCGTCGTCGACATCGGTCAGGGGCGATAAGGGAACTGGCTGAAGTCGGGCTTCCGCTTCTCGTTGTAGGCGTTGCGCCCCTCCTGGCCCTCTTCCGTCATATAAAAGAGCAGCGTAGCGTTGCCGGCGAGTTCCTGAAGGCCCGCCTGCCCATCGCAATCAGCGTTCATCGCAGACTTCAGGAAACGAATGGCCATCTGGGAGTTGGCCAGGATCTCACGGCACCACTGCACGGTCTCTTCTTCGAGCTTCTCCAGCGGCACAACCGTGTTCACGAGACCCATATCGAGCGCCTGCTGGGCGTTGTACGGACGGCAGAGATACCAGATCTCGCGGGCTTTCTTCTGGCCCACGATGCGCGCCAGGTAGGAAGCGCCGTAGCCGCCATCGAAGGAGCCCACTTTCGGGCCGGTCTGCATGAACTGCGCGTTCTCAGCCGCAATCGTGAGGTCGCACATGACGTGCAGTACGTGGCCGCCGCCTACGGCCCAGCCCGCCACCATCGCGATGACCGGCTTGGGGCAGGTACGGATTTCCCGCTGGAAGTCGAGCACGTTCAAACGCATCACGCCCGTGCCTTCCTCCTTGTAACCGGCGTCGCCACGGATCGACTGGTCTCCGCCCGAGCAAAACGCATCCGGCCCTTCGCCCGTCAGGATGATGACGCCGATCTGATGGTCGTCGCGGGCGTCATTCAGCGCCTGCCGCATCTCCTTCACCGTAATGGGCGTGAAGGCGTTTCGCTTGTGCGGCCTGTTGATGGTGATCTTGGCGATGCCCTCCGCCTTGTGGTACTTGATTTCGGAGTATTCTCCGGCGTCAATCCAGTCGATGCTACTCATATCTACAGTGTTGCGTCCAGGTGTTCGTTTAGCGCCTGAAGATAGGCATGTGGCCGTTCGATATGCACATTGTGCCCGGCGCCGGGAATGATGCGAAGACGAAGATGCGGTAACTCCTGCTGAAGCCGCGATCCGATCTCGGAATACTTCGGATCGAGTGCTCCCGCCACGAACGTGACGGGCATGGCGAGACGGTGGACGTCGGGCCAGAGATCCGCCTGCCGTCCGGGGCTAAAGCCTTCGACCGCACGCGCGGCACCTTCCACTGATCCGGATGACCGCTGTGATATGACGCGCTGCAAAAGCGCCTCATCCGATGCGAGGGACGCGAAGAGAGGCTGTCGGTACCACTCCGCAAGAAACGCTGGGA
>CAZRTY010000060.1:3706-10501 GCA_964603055.1 uncultured Rhodothermales bacterium
CAATTCCGGGCGAAGACGATTCGATGAACAAGCTACGGCAGCGCTCGGGCCGCGCAAGGGCGTACGTCAGCGCAATCCTCCCTCCCATCGAATAACCTACGATGTCGGCCCCCTTGGGCGCATAGGCATCGAGTGCGTCGTCGAGAAGCGTGACGATGAAGTCGAACGATGGCTCAATGGCAACGCTGCGTCCGTGGCCAGGCAGATCGGGGCAGACGGCGCGGTACTGCGACGGAAGCTTGGAAGCGATTGGAAACCAGTCTTTCGCCCGTCCAAGAAACCCATGAAGGAACACGATCGCGTGATCACCGCTTCCCCGCTGCTCGATGTGCAATCGGTCGGTCACGACCTCTGTTTTATCTGCTCGACGATGCGCCGATGCTCCTCGACGTTCGCCTGGCGGTCTGTGCATATTTCGATGACGGCGGGCGTCGCGTTGTCAATCGCGGCGCTGTACACATCTCTAAGCGCAGCGACCGTCTTCGGGTGATGGTACGGGATGCCGAACATCTTCGCCGCGTGCTCGAACCCGAGTCCGTGGGGCGTGCCAAAGAAGCGTTCGAACTCTTCTGTTCGCTGAGCAACCGGTAGAAACGAGAAGATGCCGCCGCCGTCGTTGTTGACGACAACGATCACGATTGGCTGCTGCGCATGCGCGACCGCTGCGAGGCTGTTGATGTCGTGCAGCAGAGCGAGGTCGCCGAGTATAACGGTCGCCGGACGTTCGGACGACTGCGCGATGCCGAGGGCGGTCGCAACGGTGCCGTCGATACCGCTCGCGCCGCGATTTGCAAATACATCGGGAGCGTCGGCCCGCCGAGCCGCAAAGGAGTCGACATCTCGGATGGGCATCGAACTGCCGATCATCAGCGCGTGGTCGGCGGGAATGAGCTCGGTGACGACGCGTGCCGCAGCGGGTTCGGTTAGCGTATCGGAGCGCCCGAACACGTCTTGCAGCGCCGTTTCAACGCGATGATCGGCCGAGCGCCAGGCAGACAGGTATGCGCTGTTACGAGTCCACTCAGATATGTTGGGAATGAGATCGCGGGCGAGCGCTTCAAAGTCGGCGACGATATGTTCGCCGACTTTATGAAATGGATCGACCCGCGCCGGCCGGCTGGTGATGGCAATTGATGATGCGCCGGATTCGGCGACAAAGCTCATCAACCGCTTCGAGACCGATGCATCACCAAAATGCACGACTACATCCGGACTCTGCAACGACTCCGCGGCCAGAATCATATCGGGATGATGAATCACGCACGTTTCGTCGGCAGCGCCATCCCCATCCCTCACAAAACGCAACTGCGACAGGACGTCGGCGAGTACCGGCCAGCGCGCCGTGCGTCCGATCTCAGCGACGGCGCGAGCCTCGGCCTGCGTTCGGATGCGCCCGGCGACGATGAGCCCGCGCTTAGCGCCACTGATCGCCCGCGAAAGTCGGTCGATTGCTTCCGAAGACGCCCCGAGAATCGACTTTGAGCGCTTGAACGTTGGGCCTGTTACAGCTGGAAGCTCAACCGATGGATCGACCGGAACGAGCGGCTCCCGAAACATGACATTCAGGTGCACCGGTCCGGCCGACGGACTCACCGCGCGGCCGAACGCCTCGGCAGCCGTCGACCGCACAAAATCGACAGGAATCGACGCATCTGCGACCGGCAGGTCGAAGAACCAGCGCGTGCTCTTGCCGAAGATGCCGACTTGATCGATCGTCTGATTCGCGCCGGTTGCTCGCAGCTCAGGCGGACGGTCAGCCGTCAGCAGCAACAGCGGCACGCCGTCGACATCGGCTTCGACGACGGCCGGGAAACCGTTCGCCACCGCCGTACCCGATGTGGTGATCCACGCGGCAGGAGTGCCCGATGCGCGGCCGGCTCCCAGTGCCATGTAGGCCGTTCCTCGCTCGTCGAAGTGAACGTGGGCCGTTGCGCCCGGGTGACGAGCCACGGCCAGCGTCAGCGGCGTGCTGCGCGAGCCGGGAGCCACGAAGTAATGCCGCACGCCGAGTTCGACCAGCTGATCGATGAGCGCAAACGCCCAGACATGAGACAGATACGACGCGTCAGCCGTCATTTAGCATCATAGAGTCGAAGATGTCGAGAAAGCCCGACAGCTTGTGCTCGATCTCCTGCCACTCATCCTCCGGAACGGAACCATCGACGATTCCCGCACCAGAGTATAGCTGGATTTCACGGCCATCGACCAGCGCAGAGCGAATGCCAACGGCAAACTCGGCCTCCCCCTTACCCAGCCAGCCAATACCGCCGGCGTACCATCCGCGATCGAACGTTTCCTTGTCTCGAATGCTCAAGCGCGCATACTCGAACGGGTAGCCACCTACCGCGGGCGTCGGATGGAGTTGCGCCACCAGATCTGCCGTCAACGTGCCGGGACGAAGTGTCCCCTCGATCCGCGATTTCAGATGCCGCCCCGTTACAAGGCGCATCTCCGACGGCTGTTCGTCGATTTTTACACGCTCGCAAAACTGATTCAGCGCGTCGATAATGCTTCGGCCAACCACTTCGTGCTCTCGTCGCTCCTTATCGCTCGAGAACAGTTCATCGCGGAGGCGCTCATCGTCTTGCGCCGACGTGCTCCGGGGGCGCGTGCCGGCCACGGCCTCGGTCACCAGCCGGTCGCCGTCTCGTCTGAGCAGGCGCTCAGGCGTGGCACTCAGGAAACTGGTTCCGGGCCGCGGCTCATAGAAAACATGGTAGCACGATTTGGCGCCGTTGACCAGGTGACGGAAGAGGTCGAGCACATCGACGCGACCGAGCGCAACCACCTCGGCGGCGCGGGCTAGGACGATTTTCTCGACGCCGTCGTCTCGGATCTCATCGAGGACGCGTTGAACCGCAGACAGCCATCCCTGATGAGATGGACGAGTCTCCGTGCGAGCGATGCCGTGCAGGTCAGATTTCTTCGGCGGATCGAAGTGCCATCGGTGAATCGAATCGAACAGCGCTACCGGATCGTCGAGCCTGATGGTGAGGGAGGATGCCTCGCCGGTCGACTTAAATAAGAAGCGCGGAAGCACAAATCGGTAGGTGCCGAAGGACGTCCATTCAGCACCGTGCTTCGGGGCCTGCGTATCGAAACGAAACCCGCCAAAGTAGCGGTCTCCCTCTTCGATGCTTTCTTCGATCTGCGCCAGGTGCTGGCCAAAATCCCCCGAATCAAGAGGTTCGCGCCACGTTTCGATCCGGACGGCCTCGGCGCCGACCATCACCTCACCGCCGTTGCGCTCCGACCAGTAGAATAGATCGCCAAGGTTGCGCCACGACGCCACCACGCGAAGGGCATCCGTCTCCTCGAGTGAGATCGTAACCGACCTTGCGTCACGCGCCAAGGCCTCGTTAATGTGGTCGAGCACCACCTCACGAAGCGCGGGCTCCCATTGCACCGCCGTGGTTTCGGCAGAACGTCCGTACATCAGGCCGCTTTCTTAAGGGTATTGAGATGGCTAACGCAGTTGAGCCTTACCGCGCGCGATACGTTGTCTTCCACGAAGAACTCGTTCACGCAGGTGTTCAGATGCTCAACATCATTCATCCGTTCGAGCCCATATTCGTCGAGGATGCTCGCAATAAGTACACGAAGCGTGCGGCCGTGGGCGACGATGGCTACGGTCTCACCGGGATGTCGACGGATAACTTCCTGATACCCGCGAAGGCTTCGCTCCTGAACTTCGAGAACGTTCTCCCCGCCGTCTGGCCGGAACGAGAAATCGCCTCGAGACCAGGCTTCATGGGCGTCGTCGAGCAGCGACCGCAACTCGCGCGATGCGCCCATCCCTTCAAATCGACCCCAGCTCATTTCGTCGAACGCCGGCATGCAGCGCACGACCCGGCTTTCGCGCTGCCGCGTTGCGATTGCCCCGGCGGTTTGGACCGCGCGGTGCAGCGAGCTTGCATACACCGCATCAAGCGGAATCGATTCAAACCGCTTCCCCAGGGCGTCGGCCTGCCTGCGGCCGGTAGCATTGAGCGACGCGTTGATCTTCCGCCCCTGCATGATTCGGTTCCGGTTGTACTCGGTCTCGCCGTGACGCACCAGATACACGCGCGTTGGCAATACAGACTCCGTCACGATCGACTCCATTTTGCTCGAATACTTCGTTCCATATCCGCCAGAAGCGGCAACTTGATCCTGTGCTTGATTGCGGTTCGTATGATCATTCCTCGCAGGATTTGATCCGGTACGGGCATCGAATACATCCTTCTTTGAAGACGACCGACCAATGGATCAACGATCCGCGCGAGCAACCCCCAGCGCAAAACGATGAATCCGGCGAGGCCCGTCCATACCGACGCAATCGCGCCCGCGTTGGCGAGAAGACTCACTATGATTGCGTACGCCAGCCCCTGAAGTAAGACGTTATCGGCCACGCGCAGCACTCGAAGGGTGGGGAGATTAACAACTGCCGGGCCGACGATTTGTGCAATAACGTAAACGGCGACGCCCGCCAGGATGGCTGGCAATGGCGGGAGTAGAACGACGAGCAGCAGGAAAACCCAACCGGTGGTAATCTGCGGGAGCCTGATCCATACGTCGGCGTCGGCCAGCAGACGGGGTAACGCCTGAACTTCGAGCACCTTCGATGCAAACCGCTTTACTTCATCCTCCGTTGCGGAGAACCATGCCCCGCTTTCGGTAAAGATGCCGTTGGCCGTTGCAACAAAAGCGAGTTCACGACGGCTTCCACCAAAGAAAGCAGGCAGCATCAGGAAGACGACTCCAGGAAAGCTGAATAGAAGCGGGCCGTGTGAACGTACCGTGCCGAATGCGGTTTCGTACGCGACGGCGGACGCCGCGTCTGAGCCGCCGACCTTCAGTCAAGCCGCTGGAAATACCGCAGGATCGGTGGAATCATTTCGATATCGCGAAGGACGATATCGGTTGGCAGGTGGAGCGTCGGCCGGACGCGGCCCGTGGTGTCGGTCAGCACGTCTTCAAACGAGACGGTCGAGAAAAAGTCGGGGGCTTCGAGCGCATCCTGGTACTGCGAAAACAGGACGCGGTAGCGTACGCGAATCGACGATGGGTCGAGCGTCACCGCGCGTTCAGGGCCGCCGATAACGTTAACGGGGATCTCCCGCATCCCTTCCGTGAACTGGCGTGATTGCGCCTCGACGAGGGTCGACTGTACCGACCGCTGCACGAGGCCGTTGAGCGTGTCAGCGAGGGGGACAACGCTGTTGATAGAGTCGCGTACATCCCGAAAAACACGTTCTTCCGTCGGCCAGAATTCGAGCGAGTTGACAATGGAAATGGCTCCCGTAACGCGCACGGAGTCAGGCGTTAACGAAGGCGCGTCGAGGAGATCGTGCGTGGAAGGTGTGCGGATGTCGACACGGGATAGCACCGGGACGGTGCGCGTGATGCGCCGTTCTTTTCGCAGATTAAACGTGGTCGGGCTCACGTTCGTTATGCGCACGCCTTGCGGCAGCCGTCGGACGGTTTCTTCGATACCGACGACGTCGGTCGACGCGTCGATTGGCACGGTCGGCGGATTATAATTCAGCCGAATGAGTGCAAAGCCCTCCCCCTCGACCTGCACGCGAACGTTCTCCGGCGGAAGCGAGACTAGGGCTTCATCGTCGGGCAGGTTCTGGACGACGGTTGGAAAGGTGATGGTCGCCGTATACACGCCGCGAATCGTAAACGTGAACCAGAGGAAGGCGGACACGAGAATACAGACGGTGATGGCGAGGCCGCGCTTCGGCGGCGGCCGGTCCGACAGCGAGTCGGCACCACCGCTTTGAGGCGAGAAGACGCCTTGTATCCACTCCCAGAATGGGAAGGCCCCGTTATTCTTGGTTTCCGGCGGTGCCACGATTCACCTGGCTAATGACAATCGTCGCTAAGACGCCGCGACGTCAGGATGGGTTCGGCATGAGTAGCTTTGCGCTTTCACCGAGGCCGTCGAAGCTACTCGCCGAGGCGATCCTTCAACATCTCGATCAGGTCCTCCTTCCGGGCCCGGGCGATCTCGCGTCCCTGTATCGGGAGGCCCGGAATTTCTCGAGCGAGATTCCGGAGTTCGCGCACCGTCAATACCTCGATATCAGGAACGGGATAGGTCGCCGTTGCCTTACGAACTTGGCCGTCGATGAGCGCGCCCAACTCATTATCGGGCCGAGGAATGACATGCGCGGTGACAACTTCGCCCACGCGCTCGGCGGCTGCTCGGCCTGCATCCACAGCCGCTCGAACGGCCGCAACCTCGCCGACCACGTGAATGGTAATCAGCGCCGCCTCGGTTCGCTCAGTCGACAGCAACCGGACCTCCGACGCTTTCAGCATGGCATCCGCCGCTTCGACGGCAGCGACGAGGCCGCGCGTCTCCACCATGCCGAGGGAGCGTTCGCCGAGGTCAACCATCGATGCAGGGAGAGAGGAGCGAAAGGATTACCCGGCCGGCCGGTTCAGCATGCGGATCACACTCGATCAGCAACCGGCCCGCCAGGCCCCTGAGCAACTTTAGACGTCGCCGGTGGGCAGAATCTGCTCGACATCGTTGTGAGGCCGCGGGATAACGTGCACCGACACGAGGTCGCCCACGCGCTCGGCCGCCGACGCACCGGCGTCGGTCGCCGCCTTCACGGCCCCGACGTCTCCTCTGACCATCACGGTGACATAACCGCCGCCGATCTTTTCTTTGCCGATCAGGCGGACGCGCGCAGCCTTGACCATGGCGTCGGCCGCTTCAATTGCGCCAACGAGTCCGCGCGTTTCCACCATGCCGAGCGCCGTTCCGTAGTCTTCTGCCATAAAGCGAGTAAAATGTCT
>CAZRTY010000061.1:0-10180 GCA_964603055.1 uncultured Rhodothermales bacterium
ACGGCGAAAGTGTTTCAGCGCCGTCACAATCAGGGCGTCAAGGTGAGGCTAATGTGTGTTTATGTGTGTTTAGAGGTCTTCGAGTCAGCATCGATTGTGTCGTCGGAGACTTGATAGCACCCTACTCGGAAAATTGCCGATTACCGTCTTCAGTAAGGATTGCAGCGAGAATCAGTGTCGGGAATACACTGGTAGAAGGGCGGAGACGGAGAAGGTTCGTTCTCCGGCAGTCAATATATGTCGATCACTATGACGGCAGCGCGACAGGCGACGCTAGGGGTCTGGCCATATAGAGGATCCGAGCGTCACCGACGTGAAGATCTCGGCGCCGCTGCCGACACCACCGCAACCGTCACCAGCGGAGCTAGAAGCGTGGCGGCGATGAGGCCTCCCGTAACCGTTACCGCGAGGCCCGTCCAGAACTCACCTGCCGAGGGGAAGACGAGCAGTGGCAGCAGCGTTGCCACCGTTGTGAGCGTGGTCGTGCACATCGGATGAATGCGATGCCGCACCGCGAGCCGGATATGCAACGACCTGGCTGTCGAGGGTCGCTGGTTTCGTAAGGTTCGATAGCGGTCCATCAGCAGGATCGAATCGTTTACCGCGACGCCGATCAGCAGGATCAGGCCGATCAGTGCACCCTCGGCAAAATTGACCCCCGACCAGAGGAATCCGAGCGATACACCAATTGCCGCCATCGGAACGCTCACTATGACGACGAGTGCCATTCGCCACGACTCGAACACCGCCGCCATAATCAGCAAAACGAGTCCGATCGTCGCGAGGAGTGCCCATCCCATCGATTGCTGCGTTTCGGCGGTGAAGAAGATCATCGATCGACTCTCCAGACGGTATCCGGCGGGCAGTGCGAAACTTTCCAACTCCCTCTCGAGAAACTCTCGACCCACGCGCTGCGGCCCGCCGTAGTCGATCGAGACGTACCGGCGATACTGCTGGTCGAGCCGCTCAATGGCGCCCGGCACCGTCTCGACAGCGAAGGGGGCCATGCTCGAAAGCTGGAGATGCCGCTCGTCTCCGATTGCCATGGGTCGCTCGACGACCGATGCCACATCCATCTGCTCCGATCCTCGTACCACCACCCGAACCGGCGTCCGCGACTGGCCCTCAACGTCGGCGAAGAAGACCGGGAATCGCGTCGCGAAAACCGGCCTTAGGGTGGATGCCACCTCGGCTGCCGTGGCGCCAGACCGCAGCCTCGCGTCGGAGCCCCACGTGAACCGCAGGACCTCGCGTGTGTCCTGGAATCCGAATCGACCCGCGTTCGTGTTCACACCCGCCACACGTGGGTTACGTTGCAGGTGTGCAGCAAACGCATCGGTGAGCACCTCCAGATCATCATAATTGGGCCCGTAGGCCTCAACGAGAAGGCCGCTGATCACCCCACCCGGTCCACTGTGATATCCTTGCGGCATCAATCCGCCGACGGAGACCGTGATGCCCGAGAGTCGTGTCGCATGACCGATGAGACGCTCCCGCACGCGAAATGGCTCGACATCGGTAAGTGCCTCCTCGTGAAACTGCACGCGAAGTTGCGCGACGCGCTCAGACACTTGAGCGATCGTCTGGCTTACGGACGCCGATGCCAGGGCCTCCGCCTCGAACGTTCGCAACAGTTCATCCGCTCTCTCGACCGGATTTCCCGGGGGGAAGCGCAGTGTTACGTTCACTTCCGGATTCGGCTCGTAGCCCCAGCGTGCGCCGACATCGATCTGACGGATGAACGGTCGCAGAACACCTCCAAACACCGGTTCAAGCACCTCGCGCACCTCACGCACGGTTTCCGACCCGATGACGTCGTTGTAGAGTGTGGCGAGCCGGACACGCGGGTCATCCGAGGGTCTCTCCTGATCGACGGCAATCGATGCTGGAAGCATCCAGATCGGAATGCCCAGTACCAGTACGAGCACGAAAATTGTCAAGCGCGGAAACCGAGCCACGATCTGATAAGGCACGGCCGTGAGGCGCTTGGCCAACCTGCTTTTTCGGCCCAGCTCGGGATGCGGGAGATACCGTGTGACGACAGGGACGAAGACCAGCGCCGTTATGAGAGACGCACCGAGCGTTAGGGCGACGAGGATACCAAATGGAAGGAACAGCGCCTGGAGCTCACCGCTCAGGTACACGAGCGGCAGCATGACGGCCATAGTGCTGAGCGTGCCCCCGAGAAGCGGAATCCACACGGCCCGCACGGCCTCGATAGCTGCCTCCGAGTCGAGCTCGAGCCCCCGAAGGCCGAGGGCAGCCAGCCGTTTACGCTGGGCGAGGATCTGCTCAACCATGATGACACTATTGTCAACAAGCAGACCGAAGACGAGCACGAGACCGGCGATCGTGAGCAGGTTAAGCGTGAGCCCCAGCGGGCCCAGCAGCCACACGGCGGCCGCAACCGAGACGGCGACGCTCAGAAGCACGACGGCCGTTGCCCGCACACCCTTGAGCATGAACAGCAGGACGAGCACGACGAGTGCAAACCCCAATCCGCCGAGGCGGGCCACCTGGTCGAGCTCCATGCGGACGGACGCGCTACGATCGTCGGCAACCAGCAGGCGCGCATCATCCGGGAGTTCAGCACGCAACTCGGCCAACCGGATTTCGACGGCACGAGCCGTTTCGAGCATATGGCTGCCACGCTGGCGCTCCACGGTGAGCGTAATGACGCTCTGCCCGTCGATACGGGAAATCGATCGAAGGGGCGCAGGGCCGAGCTCGACGAAACCAATGTCATCGAGACGGATCGGCCGGGAGCCGTTCTCGCCGGCACGCACGACGACACGCCGCAAGTGCTCAGTCCGGCCTTCCGACGGGCGATACAGCAGAAGCGACTGACCCTGCGCACGGAAGACGCCGTAGACATCATCGGACACGACGGCGGCGAGCGACTGTTGCACCGCGGAGGCCGTGATGCCGTATGCACTCAGGAGATCGGGGTCGAGTTCAATCAGGAGTTCCCGCTGCGTGCCACCGTCAACCTGGACGTCCGATACTCCTTCGAGGCTTCGCAGGCGTGGGGCGATGCGGTCATCGGCCAGGGTACGTAACTCATCCTCCGAACCGGGGCCGAGAAGTTGCAGTGTCATAAACCCCTGCTCGTCGCGCAGGGCGTCGGGCACGCGCCTGGTGAGACGAGGGCGGACGCGGTCGGGCAGTTCGTCCCGAAGCAGCATCAGCTGCTCACCCACCTGGGCAACGTACATCGCGTAGTCGGCTCTGTCTGAGACCGACAGAATGACCGTGGCGACGCCTTCCTCTGAGAGACTCTCGATATGCCGTGTTCCCGGCACGCTCTGCACGGCACGCTCGATCGGTGCCGTCACATGCCGCTCGACCGCTCGCGGCGAAGCACCGGGCCATGACGCCGAGATCCGTACCTCGGGCAATTCAACCTGCGGAACCCACTCCAGCGGCACCTGAAGCGCCGCCCATGACCCTGCCAATAAAATGGCCACCGCCCACGATAAGACGGCGATCGGACGCTTGAGGAATTTGCGGAGGACGCCGTGTGTCAATGCATGTGCCACTGTTCGATAGCAATGTGGAAACGATGCACGTAAGCTGTTATGACACTGGCCAACGGAGGTTTACTGTTGCCTTGCGCAGCGCGGCCCAGAAACCCGGCGGCTGCGTATTCACGTCGCCGATGAGATCCTACCAATCTCCACGCGCACTTCCCCGTGAGGCTCCGTGTCGAGGGTCTCGACGAATACGAGCCGGTCTTCGTGCCATCCCTGCAGCCGCCCTTCAGTCGGGATGCCCTGATAAATCAGATCACCGCCGTAAGAGAAGACGTCGAGCAGGTAGGCCGGGCCGTTGTCGTCATAATTCGCGCGTCCATGTTGTACGTAGAGACGGCCGTCGCGGGCGGCGATGGCCGCAACGAATGTGTGGGGAAGGGTACGCCCGGCCTCGATCCTGGCCATGAGCTGCTCCTGGGGTGATCCACTCGGCTGGAACTTGTCTGCAAACGAATCGACCGACTCGGAATGCACCACAACCTGACGAAGAGACTGTCCGCGCGAGTCGAGCATTTCTGCATTCGTGCCGTGCACATTGATCACAAACAGGTGCCCCCCTTCATCCCGAGCGAACTGATAAGATACATTGCCCGGTGACTGCTCCAGCGGCACCGCCGTCGTCGTGGTCCCTGCGTCGAGATCAATCCCCGACAGCAGGCATATGCCTCCTTCCTCACACACCTGGTATCCGCCCAGCCAGAAACCGCCGTCGTCACGAGTCAGAATATTTGTGATCGCGCTGCCGGCGACATAGGCATATGTTCTGATCATGTTGCCCTGGACGTCCAGGCGCTGAACTCTTGGATTGCCCATTTCAAGTACGAAGACATCGCCGTCGACCACTTCCACGTCCGATGGGCGCTGGAATTCTCCCGGGCCGCTTCCCGCGCCCCCGACGATGCGGCGGACGTCACCATCCCGAGACAGGAAAGCGACCCTGTCTGCGTTGGGATTCACCACGACGAAGCCGTCTTCAGTTGACACTAGCCGGACTGCATTGGATTGACGTCCCATCGCATAAATGGGAAACTCGCTCGTTCCAGTCAGATCAAAGGAATGCCCGACATCAATAGCTCCAGATAGAGATGCACCGTTGTCTTCGGTTTGAGTAGTGCATCCAGAGATGAATACAAATACGACGAAAGATAGAAATAACGTCGCTGATAGCGGGGAATATTGACGGGACGTCATGTGGTAGAACAGATATTATGATGATTGTGATGTTGACAATCCGACGCCGCACTCGATGGGCACACATCGGATCTGTCGACATTACCGGGGTACGATTCGGCCCGTCTCGATTCGCGTGCCGCCGTACGGCAGGGTCGCAAGGGTCTCCACGGGAACGCATGTATTCCGTGCAGCAGAATCTTCTACTGCCCTGATCGTCACCATCTCGCTGGATCCCGGACAACGCGCAACTTCAAAGCTTGAGGATGGCTCAGGCTCGCTGATCACGGCTCCCGGATATAACTGTCTCCGACGTATTAGTGACGTGAAGGCTGCCTCTTCACGCAAAATACCTAATTACTGTCTTCACGTCTGTGAACATGCAATGTCGTCAGTCCGGAGTATCGTGCCTCAGCGAGATTGCTTCACGGAATCCCTATATTTACCGCCTCGCCAAATGATCTCGTTGTCGTTGACAGTTTTCCACGTCTACTATTGCTCATTCGATTCTTTTGGTTTTCGTGGTCAAATGGGGACCGAAAACCGGCGCGCCCGTTGATTCGTGCAGACGTATGATCGTGATATGATGACGGAGAAAGTTTCTCGGCCCCTTCGTGCCTCCTCGTCCCAACAGGAGCGAGCAGACGTCTCGCCGGAGGCGCCCCGCCGAATACGCTTTCGGGCTTATCACGTCGCCGCCGGCATCTTCATCATTGCCGTCATCGGGCTGCTCGGTTACGCTTTTTATCCCACGCTTTCCGGGACGACAGATGACCTGCGTCCTGCCGCAGGCGGGGTTACGACGTCCTCGGCGAGTGTGAGTGTGGTAACCGTCGAGCCGCAGGCCTTCATCATTCGCGCAGAGGCAACCGGATATCTGGCGCCCTGGCGGCTCACGGAGGTCAGTGCCGACGCCTCGGGCCGTATCGTCGAGCGCCGCGTCGAGGAAGGACGATTCGTAGCAGCGGGTACATCTCTCGCCAAACTCGACGATCGAGATCGCGTGATCGAGCTTCAAGAGGCCGAAGCCGACTTGCTTGCGGCGCGTGCTATTTACGCCGTCAATACGCGTCGCGGCATTGAAAGAGCTGTCATTGATACGATGTCCATCGCTGCGACTCAGCGGCAACTTCAGGAGGTAGAAGCGGCGTTCCAACGCGGAGACATCGACAGGCAGGCCGTCATCGAGGCCCGCCGGAGGTTCGAAGCAGAGCTCGTGCTCTCCGGAGCGGAGCGGTCTGCTGTGCAGGCGGTTACGGCCGGTCTTGCTCAGGCCGAACAGCGCCTCGAACGGGCGCGGCTCGTGCTGAGCCGCATGGATGTACAGGCACCCTTCGCCGGCCGTGTTGCGGATGTAAGCTTCGAGGCGGGGCAGCACGTTTCCGCCGGGCAGCCGCTTCTCACGCTCATCGACGACAGCCGGATGAAGGTGGACGTTGACGTACTCGAGGCCGACCTGGTGCGTGTGCAGCAAGGTGGAGCCGCCGTCGTGCGTGTGCCGTCGCTCGGTGATGCGACCTTCAGCGGGACGATCTACGCCGTCAACCCTCGCATCGAGAATCGCTCGGGCACCGGCCGCGTGACCGTCGCCGTCTCGAACCCACAGGGCCGGCTGATCTCCGGGCTCTTTGCCTACGTCGAGCTCGAGACCGAACGCCTCGCTGAACGCCTGGTGGTACCCGCCGAAGCCGTGCTCGTGCGACAGGGCCGCGATCTCGTTTTCCGCATCGTAGATGGGCGCGCGGAATGGGTCTACGTCGAGATCGGGAAACGCTCCGGCAACGAGGTTGAAGTGGTGAGCGGTCTGAACGCCGGAGATGTCGTTGCCGTCTCGGGGCATCATTCACTTGCTCATGACGCGCCGGTATCGATTTCGGGGTGACGGAGAATCCGTAATGTGGGAAATGATTAAAGTATGACTAGTGTTTGAGGTGTCGTACGGAAGTATAAAAGTAGGGCTCAGCAACAGTGATTCGTTTCGCGATATCAAGACCCGTATCGATCGTAGCTGCGAGCATCCTGGTCGCGGTACTTGCGGTGATCGCTTACGCGCGGCTCCCGGTGACGCTGCTGCCGGATCTCCGGTACCCGGCCCTGCTGGTGTGGACGGGATACCCGGACGTGCCGCCGGATCGCGTCGAGCGCACCGTGACGGAACGTGTCGAAGAAGCTGTCGCGGGGACGTCGGGTCTCCACGAACTCACCTCCCGAAGCCAGCTCGGCGGTTCGCTCGTTCGTCTCGACTTCGCCTGGAACGTCAATCTCGACCTCGCCTTGCTCGACGTTCGCGAACAGCTCGACCGTCTCGGCGACGTCCTGCCCGACGAAACCGCGCGTCCGGTCGTTCTGCGCCTCGACCCGAGTGAACGCCCCATCATGATGCTCGCGATGCGCGAGTCGACCCATGACCGCAGTATTCAGCGCGCCAGGACCGATGTTCCACAGGATCTCGTAGGACTTAAACAGATTGCGCGTGATGTGGTAGCGCGGCGACTCGAACAGCTTGACGGCGTCGCACGCGTACTCGTAACGGGTGGCCACGAGCGGACCATCGATGTCATAGTCGACCCGGCGCGGCTGGCGGCGCACGGTATCGGCATCGATCAGATCGGCACCGTGCTTCGATCGTCCAACGTCGCGCTTCCGGGAGGCATGATCCGGCGCGGTCCGTTTCAATATGCCGTCGAAGTGAGCGGCGAGTTCAGGAACACCGCCGACATCTCGAAGACGGTCGTAACGGGTCCGTCAGACGTCCCGATACGCCTGAGCGACGTGGCTGAGGTCCGCGAAAGTGTGACCGATCGACGGGGTCTCGTTCGCTTCGACGGCGCCGAAAGCCTCCTCCTCCTCGTCGAGCGTCGACCCGACGCGAACGTCGTGCGAGCGGCCGAAGAGGTGAGGGCGGCGCTGTTACAACTCGAGTCCGAACTGACCGGCGCCAGGATCGACGTCGTCGTTGATGAGAGTGTGTTCGTCAGACAGGCCATCGGTGGCGTGACGCAAGCCGTTTGGCTCGGCGGCCTCCTGGCCGTCGTCGTGCTGTTCGTCTTTCTGCGCCGACCACGCGCCCTTGCCGCAGTTGCCGTCTCGGTTCCGCTCTCGCTTGCTCTCACCCTCGTTCTATTCGATTTCCTCGGGATATCCTTCAACTTGATCTCGCTCAGCGGACTTGCTCTCGGCGTAGGCATGCTCGTCGATAACTCCATCGTAGTTGTGGAGAACATCGCACGACTGCGTGAACAGGGGGTGGCCGCTCTCGATGCCGCGCGGAAGGGCGCTTCCGATGTTGCCGGCGCAATTACGGCCTCCACGCTGACCACCATTGCCGTTTTCCTTCCGTTGACGTTCGTCGAAGGACTTGCAGGGCGCCTCTTCTGGGATCAGTCGATGGCGGTAATTTGTTCGCTGGGCGCATCTTTGCTGACAGCCCTGACCGTCGTGCCTCTCATTGCGTCGAGAGACCGATCGGAGACGAACACTGAGGTCCACCACGTCGGAGCGAAGCTGGGGGCGCGAATGATGTCTGCCTACCAGCGAGCCCTTGGATGGAGCCTCTCCCGCACGCCCGTGATCGGTTCGGCCGTTGTCGTGATGCTCGCCGTCACCGTGGCCGTCGCACTCATCCTGCCGCGCGAGGTCATTCCGCAAGCCGATCAGGGGCGCGTCGAAGTCACGCTCGGCCTACCCCCGGGTGCGGATTTGCCGGTAGTGGACGACCGAGCGCTGGAGATTCACGACCTTGTGCGGGCGGAAGGCTTCGCACGTCATGTGCTGGCCGATGTTGGAGAGCGGGACGAGGCCAGGCTCGATCTTGATCCGAGACCTCCATTCGAGGCGGATCTCGTGTTGGTCCTGCCCGAGAACGTGCGATCACAAGATGTACTCGATGCGATGCGGTTGCACGCCATGCCGACGGACGTCGAGATTGAAGTCCGACCTGTCCGAACGCAGCTCGAAGCGCTCCTCACACCCGGTGATGCCGACCTCTATCTTGATCTCGCCGGCGACGATCGACGAAGTGCCGAGGACTATCTGCCGCACATGCTTGCTGAACTGAGTAGCCTGCCGCAGCTCGCGAACGTGCGTCTGGCCGATGCAAACGAGGTTCCCGCGTTCCGGCTCTCCTTCCATCGCGACAATCTGGCCCGGTTTGGGGTGAGCCCACAAACACTTGGCCCCTATCTCGAGGCCGCGGCGCGCGGCAGACGGGCAACCGAACTTCGCACGGTCAACGAGGAGATTCCAATTTTACTGCGATCACGCGCCCCGGGCTCCATCGAGCGGTTGCTGGAACAGCGGATCCCGACGTCGGCGGGCATGATGCCGCTCGGTACGTTCGTCGCGGCAGAGCGGGTGATGTTGCCTGCCGGCCTGACGCGCACCAATCAGACGCCTGTCGTACGGATCTATGCCGACATTGGAGCCGGAGGCGATCTGCGCTCCGCTTCACGTGCGGTACAGGAGACCGCCGAGATCGTGCTTCCGGAGGACGTCCGGCTTATCTCCGGAGGTTCTACCGATGCCTTCCGAAACAGCCTCCGTGCCGTCGGATGGAGCATCCTGTTGAGTTTGCTTCTCGTCTATCTGATTCTTGCCGCGATGTTCGAGAGCCTCAGTCAACCGTTCATCGTGCTCATGACCGTGCCGCTGGCTGCTTCCGGCGTTGTCCTGGCACTCATCATCACCGGTCAAAGCATCAACCTGATGAGTCTGACGGGATGTGTGATCTTGATTGGTATCGTTGTGAACGGCGCCATCATAAAAGTCGCTTTCATCAACCAGCAACGAACGGCAGGAGCACCGCTGCGCACAGCCATCATGGCAGCCGGACGCGACCGTGCTCGGCCCATTATCATGACGACCGCCACGACGGTGCTCGGTCTTCTGCCACTTACGATCGTGCTGGGGGAAGGTGCGGAACTCCGCGCCCCACTCGCCATCGCGATCGTCGGCGGGCTGGTCAGCGCAACGTTGCTCACACTGGTCATCGTGCCGGTGTTCTATCAGGTCGTCGCGAACACCAGCGATAGCTTCAGAGCACGCTTTCGGTAGCAACGCGACCACGTTTACCTTCCTCGGCATGGGCCGCGGGCCAATCGCACTCGTCCTCGTGCGTTCACCGAAGTCGGGGGTGGGAGGCGCCGATATCTTCTGGTGGCATGAACAGGTTTGGGGTGCCGTCTTAACGGAGCCGCCGTCGCTATCGCGCCCCTGTGCACTCTGCGCACGGTGCTAATCCTATCCGGACGGCAATCGAAACTTCTTGGATCTCGCGAGCAGCTGGGAGATGGACCCGGCGCTCGGGCTGAATCGAACTATATCACCTCCTTTACAAATCCGAGTGAGAGGCGTGGGTTTAATGTCTCTTTAATCGCAACCTGAATACGTGGCGGTCTCGGCCGCCCTTCACCATCCCATATCGATGCTCTTCATCCTCTTCGGCGCATCCGGCGATCTCTCTCGCAGGAAGATCCTGC
>CAZRTY010000062.1:0-10072 GCA_964603055.1 uncultured Rhodothermales bacterium
ACGAGGATCGCGGCATTGTATGCGGTGGAGTAGTAAACCTCGAACTTGTACGCCCACCAGTCGGAGAAAATAGACGCCATGGCTCCCGCCGCGGCGAGCTCCGGCGCCACCTTGAAGCCCTCATTCACGTGCTGGAAGACGATGTTGTCGATGCCGAAATCCTGCACGACGTCGAGCAGCATTAGAATCTCGTCGGCGCGGTACGAATGCGCGTGGATCATGATGTTGCCGTCGAGGACATCAGCCAAAATCTCGAGCCGCTCGTTATATCTGGGAGGGATCGCACGCGGATTGCGGCGCCGTTCCTCTTCGTATCGATCGACGGCTTCGCGGTAGCGACGGGCTTGCGTAAAGGCCTCACGAAGCGTGAACTCGACGCCCATCCGGCTTGCCGGCACAACGTTGTTGCCGCGGCCGTGCACGCGCGTCGGGTTTTCGCCCAGCGCAAACTTGATGGTCGATGCTGCGCCATCGAATCGAAGTGCGTCGGGATTCCGGACGCCGTAGCGATGCTTGATCGTGGCGTTGCGTCCGCCGATTACGTTCGCCGAGCCGTGCATCACCTGCGACGTCGTCACGCCACCGGCCAGCGCACGGTATAAGTTGATGTCGTAGGGGTTGAGGACATCGCCAACGGATACTTCGGCCGTCACGGGGCTCGTCGCCTCGTTGACGTTGCTGATGGCGATGTGCGAATGTGCGTCGATGATGCCCGGCATCAAGAACATGCCCGAGGCGTCGATCGTGCGTCCTCCGGCCGGCGCAGGCAGTCCCGAGCCGATGTCGCGAATCTTGCCGTCGACAACGAGAACGTCAGCGCCTACGTGCGTGCCGTTGGTGACCGTCAGAACTGTGGCATTGCGGATGAGGAGGGAGCCGACCTCCTGTGCGGATGCAGCGGGACCGGCTGACGAAATCAGCAGGACCGACGCGGCGAGGAGTAGTGCGAAGCGCTTAAGCATGGATTTAGCGATGACTGCTTAGCGAGAAGTGGTGCGGCGTCCGCGTTGAGCCGCGGAAGGAGCTTCCACAGTATAGTCGCGGCCGTCGATCACGACGCCGATGACGCGGGCGTCGTCGTCGAACATCGAGCCGTTGAACAGAGCGAGGTTGGCGATCTTACCGGGCTCGATCGTGCCTGCGCGGTCCGAGAGCCCGAGTTGGGCCGCCGCATGCGTGGTAAGGGCGGCGAGTGCGGCATCCTCGGTTAGCCCGTGCCGCACCATTCGCCTCAGATTCGGCAGGATATCGGAGTGGTCGACGCCGAGCGTTGAAAAGCCAAACGTAATACCTGCCTGATGAAGCGTTCCCGCAGCTGCGTAATGCCGCTCGCGCTCCTCGGCCTGGCGTGCACGCAGATTCTCCGCCTCGGCCGTGACATCCGAAGATGCAGCGACGCGAAAATCGGCAACGTACTCGCCTGTGGATCCCGATTCGTTGTCGGTGGAGTCAGGTTCTTCCGGAAGGTCGAGCGTCAGGAAGAGAGGGACGTTCGCTCCGGAGAGGCGGTCGACAACTTCAAACGCCTGATCCACGCCTACCAACGCAAGCTGAAATCCAAGTTGCTGCTGCAGATCAAATGCGCGGTGCACCTTGAGCGCCGAGGACGTTCCATCGGCCAGCACGAACACCGGCTGACGGCCTTCAACGGCCGGGTAGAATGCCTCGGTGACTTCATTGCGGACAGGGCGCTCCAGGCCTCGCGCATCCTGCCCATAGATGGCGTCGATCTGCTGCTGCTGTTCGGCCTCGCGGTAGAGCTGGCGGAAGCGCGCGAGCACCGCCATGTCGTTCGATGGATAGACTCCACCGGCACCTGAGAACTGTAGAAATAGCGAGGCTTCTCGTTGGATGAGATTCTGCGAGACATCGCCTGCGCCGAGCGAGACGAGGCTGCCTTTGCCGGGAAGGGAACGTCCGCGAGGAACGACGTGCGCAACGGTGAACCCAGCACCGCGCAAGTTCAAAATCGACGGATCTGCCGACTGATAATGTGATGCAGCGATGCGATTCGGCTGGATGCCGGCGCGGTCGTACGGCGGATCAGCCGGGTTCGGAACTCGATAGGTGAGTGGCGTGGCCAGCGCTTCGGGTATGCCCGTATGCGATAGTCCGTCGATAAACCCGGCATAGACGACTAGTGTGTCGCCCTCGATGATGCGGGCGTCGACCGGAACGTCGATCCGACTGCCGACGGCTTCGATCAGGCCGTTGCGTACGACCACTGTCCCACGGTCGATCACCTGGCCGGGAGCCTGTACGATGCGCGCGTTCGTAATGGCCAGCGCGCGCGTGACATCGGGAAGGTCGGTCTGCGGTGGCCGAGCGGTTTGCGCCTGGACGGCCGAGGGCACGAGGAACGCGCTGACGAGCACAAGCCGCCAGGCAATTCGCCCGAAGCGGGAAATGGATGTCATGTGATAAGGGATGCTTCGTGAGTCGGGCTGAACATAAGCCAACATTTTCGACGATGCGTGTCCGCCGGTTTGATCGATGCGGTTAGGCGGGGGACTCGTCGCCGGCAACATCCCAATCGTCCACCACGCCTAAGATGACGACGTTTGCCGGGACGTCGACGCCGTCCATCGTCTGCGATACCACGGCGCCTTCGCGCGCCACCAGCACCATGTCTCCGACACCCGCACCAAACCCCGGGTCGAGCGCCAGGTGGTCGCGACCATCGCTTCGATCGCCCGTTGCATCGACGGTCTCCACGATCAGCAGCTTCGCGAGACGAAGGTTTTCATGCTTCCTTGTGGCGACAACTGTGCCGGTGACTCTACACAAAAACATGCGTCAATCAGGATTATTACATGCTCGCGAAATGAAGGCGCGTCGATCAGTTAAGCTCAGTAAATACAAATGCAAACGCGGTGCTCTGGCGCGCAACTGCGTCCGGCGTGTCTGCATCAGTGGCGCGTGATAAGCGTTTTCGACTGACCGCAGATCGTAACGGATATGGATAGATACGTGGGCTTAATTGATTACGAAACTTGTCAGCGAGGCACCCGGTTTATCGGCCCGCAGCGCTACGGCGCAGTTTTCCTGATTCGACAAATCAGCGCGATAAAGATATGTATAGCACCCGCGGAATTGAGGCCGTAGCCACCATCACCGAGTTGCGATCTAAGACGTCGGAATTGGTCGAGCACGCAAAGACCATCGATCGTGGTATTCTTATTCAGAAGAACAATGAGCCTTATGCCGTACTGATCAGCTACGATCTTTACGACCGGCTTCTCCACGACAGTGAGCAAGCCGAGGAGAATAAGGCATCACGTTGAGGAGGCGATCAGGCGTTTGAGCTCTTCGATTCGGCGCACGATGGCTTCCCGACTCATCGCGCGGTACATGTCGGGAAGTAATGCCCGGCTGGTACACTCCATGACGGCCGTGAGCGTTTGCAGTTCGACTTCAAGTGGATAGGTGGGAGGGATAAAATCCTCCACGGCTTCCTGCAGGATTTCCGTCGTCACCGCGGACTCCTCGTCCGAGGCAGCCGCCCGAAACTTCGCTCGCGTAAAGAGCGCCTCCATATCGGCGCCGCTGAAGGTTCGTTCGCCATTCAGGAGCGAGTCGGGCATTTCTTCGAACGATAGTTCGATCCCGGTGCGCTTCATCATCACGCGGATGAGCTCTTCGCGTTCTTCGCGCGTCGACGGATAAAAAAGCGCGATGTGCTCTTCGGCACGTCCCTGACGTTTCAAGTCGACGGGCATCAAGTCGGGGCGTGCGGTGACGAGGAAGAAGATGACACGGCCGCGGTTGCGCGGATTGCTCATAAACGACGCAATCTGCCCGAACACGCGCGCCGAGACGCCCGAATCGCCCTGTGAAGACCGGTCGCCGAGCGCTGCATCCGCCTCGTCAATCATGACCGCTACAGGCGTCATGGCCTCGAGCAGATGCAGAATCTTCTCCAGGTTGCCCTCCGTCACGCCCTGCCACTGCGAGCGGAAGTTCTTCAGCTTCACCATCGGCACGCCAATCTCACCCGCAAAGCATGTGATCATGAACGTCTTGCCGGTGCCTACGGGGCCGCTCACGAGGTAGCCCATCGGCATGACATCCGGCCGACCCTGCCTCAACGCTTGCGCGGCGTGCCTCAGATGCTGCTTCGCCTGCTTATGGCCGGCCACCATGTCGAGGTCGTAATCCGTCTCGATGAACTCAAGAAGGCCGTACGCCTCGGCTTCAATGAATTCCTTCTTCAGGTCCGAGAGCCGGTCGAACGTCAGCCGCGTCCGGTTCTCGAGCGCGTCGGCGACGATCGTCCGAAGCTGGGTAAAATTCAGGCCTGCGGTATTCTGCGCCAACGATGTAAGCGTGAGATCGGAGATCGCTTCAAAGCGCGACTCACGACCTTCCACAATCCAGCGGCAGAATGTCTCACGCTCGGCGGCATCGGGCATCGGCACCAGTATTTCCGCCGTATGCGGACTTTGAACCAGTTGCCGGTTGATATCCGTCAGGTTCTCCGTGATCAGGCAGACCGTGAAGTCGCTCTGCAGGAACAGCGGGTCGTGCGACCATTTCTGAAGGAAGACGAGCGCCGCCCGGTCTTCCGTCGAATACATCGACGCCTCGGCCATCGGCACGAGCGTCTCCGCATAGTCGATGACAAACGCAATCCGCTTGCCTTCGGAGAGCCGAAGCCTGAAGTAGTTCTCGAGCACTGAGAAAACGCGCACGGGGTCGCGGGGGACGCGTTGCGCGTAGTCGGTGCCAAAGATGGAGTCGTAGCCAGAAAGCGCGCGGTTGAAGTCGCGCTTCGATGCGTCGTCCACGAAGTGGATGCCGGCCGATCGGTCGTACAGCATGACGATATCCCGAGCCGAGAAGATATCGTCGGTCAGGAAGTCGCGCGGCGGCAGGTACGAGACCGAACCATCGTCGCCATGCGCCGGCACCAGATCCCGCACGTTGCCGTGCAGGATGAACGATGTCAGCGTCTTGGTGAAGTACTTTCGCGCGAGCTCCTGCGCCCATCCCGGATAATGAGAGATGTACGCTTCGAAATCGTCGGACTCTGGCGGGTGAGGAGAGGTAGCAGGTTCGCGGGTAGCTTCTTCCATTTTACATCAGGTTAGAGTGGTCGCCCAATGTAAGATTACGTTCCTCCGAGACCAACGCCGGCGCTGATCGAAAGCGTCAGTCACGAGCCGCCGTCAAGATGAGAAGCGCATCATGACCACGACAGGCGAGGAGGGATAGATGTCCGGGCGCTACCCCTGGTCGGCGTTAACTGACCTCCGCGCCGGTGGATGGAAGGTCTGCCCATACCGTTGAGAGGACTTCTTTGAGCGCCTCGACGCGAACCGGCTTGCTGAGGTAGTAATCCATCCCCTGCGAGAGGTAGTGCTCACGATCGCCCTGCATGGCGTTGGCTGTGAGCGCGACGATCTTCGGCCGATTGTCGCCATAGGTGTCGATAATGCGCCGCGTCGCCTCCACGCCGTCCATCTCGGGCATCTGGATGTCCATCAAAATGACATCGTAAGATTTAGCCGCGACGCGCTTGAGCACTTGCAGCCCGTTTTCGGCAACGTCGATGTCGCAGCTTGACCGCTGGAGCAAACGCTGCATCACAAGCTGGTTCACACGGTTGTCCTCGGCTAGCAATACCTGGAGGCGTGGTGATTCCGTTTCATCACCTTTGCACGGCAGCGTCGCAACCTGAACGTCCGTCTCCTCTTCCTGGGATGCGAGGGCCTCCATCACCGCTTTTCTCAACACACCCGGCCGGAGCGGCTTCGTCAGCACGGTTTGTTTCTCACGGGATTGATAGACCGTGGAATCGTCCGAGGAAGCGATCAGAATCGCATGGCCCTCGAAATTCTCCAGCGATGCCTTGAGCGATTCATTCTCACCCGGATCGAGCGAGGTCTGATCTACGACGAGCACATAATTGTCGTTGAGCGGGCTCCCCGCAGGCACGACATCGGTCTGGAGGTGCCAGGTTCGCAGTTGACGCCGAAGCGGTGTATTGATGCCGGCAGCTTTTCCATCGACAAGCGCGATGCGCTGGTCAGTGCTCACAGGTTCGTCCGGCGTCGCCATCACCGAGATGGTGAAGCTGAATGTGGAGCCTTCTCCCGGCGTGCTTTCCACCCACATCCGTCCACCCATTACCTCGACGAGGCGTTTACTGATGCTCAGGCCGAGGCCAGTCCCACCAAACCGCCTGGTGGTCGATGCATCAACTTGCGTGAAAGAGTCGAAAATCTCGTCGACGCGGTCTTTTGGGACGCCGATTCCGGAATCGATGACGTCGAATCTGAGGATGCACACGCCCTCCGATGCGTCTTCAACAGAGCAGGCGACTTTTACTGCGCCTTCCTCGGTGAACTTGACGGCATTCGATAGCAAGTTGACGAGCACTTGCTGGAGGCGACCTTCGTCGCCAACGATGGTATTCGGCACGTGTGCGTCAACGTCGTACCATTGGTCGATCCCCTTAGCTGTTGCTCCCGGCGAGACTATGTCGAGCGCGTGTTCGATAACCGCGCGCGGTTGGAACGTTGATTCGTCGAGCTCCACGCGTCCGGCTTCGATCTTCGAGAAGTCGAGCACATCGTTGATCAATCGCAGCAGTACGTCGCCACTCGAGCGGATAACCTCGGCGGCTTCCCGCTGCTCGGGCGTGAGGTCGGTTTCAAGCAGGATCGACGCCATGCCGATCATGCCGTTCATTGGCGTGCGGATCTCATGGCTCATGTTGGCCAGGAACGAGCTCTTCGCGCGACTGGCCTCCTCGGCCGCCAGCTTCAGCGCTTCCTCCTCTTCCAGCCGACCGCGGATGAACTTCGTCTGGCTCAACACCTGCCGCCTCAGCTGGGTGCCCCACACAATCGCAGCGATGGTCAGTATCGCGAGGATTATGAGCAGCGTCAGCGCATGCTCGGCTTTCCAACGCGGTGCCTCGCTCAGCACAACGATGTCGTCGATCGACCGGAGGTAGAGCCGGAATGAAGACATCGAGACGGTGAGGCGGAATTCGTTGATCTCGCCCGATGCCACCCCTGTCAATCGGAGCGTGCTGCCCGCTCGCAGATTGATTGGCGGCTGCCCTTCCTCGCGCGTCAGATGCGCGTGATAGATGAGTCCATCGCTCTGCAACGTCAGAATATCTTCCCCGACGCCAACAGCATGCTCGACAAGAACACCCTCGACACGCACAAGACGGGCGTCATGCGTACCCTCCATCGCCGTCTGCAGTGTGATGGTCGGTGCAATCGGCTCTTCTCCGTCTCTTAGTTTTCGGGCCACCGCATGCTGGAGTGACGGCGAGTAGCCTCCTGTGGTGACGAAACCGACGACGTCAACAAAATCGCCAACCTCGAATGGGACGTCCGTCCGAGTAAAGACAGAGACGCCGCCCGTTTGGTCTTGCACAAACATCATGGAGCCCCGCCGCATTGTCACCACACCTTGCACGCGCGACCGACTGGTAATGTCATCTTCCGGTCGATACTGCATCAACCGCTCCGACGCGATGATCGGCAACTCGAAGCCGTCGGCCGTTGACTCACGCAGCAACTGAATGTGATCGAGCGTCGGGACGAACAGCCGGAAGCCGACCATCTGCCGGTTCTCGTTAAAAATCGTTCCGCTTACGCCCTGCACCCGGACGCGCGCATCAACGAGGTGCTCGGGCAGATCGCCGGTAAAATGTGGCACATGAATCTGGAACGACCGGTGCCCGATGGCCGACTCCAGCACGAGATGTTGTGCACGGCTCAGTTCCATCGATCGGATGGTGACTTCGACTTCTGCCCACTCGCCATCCTCCTTTCCCGTAAGCAGTTTTTCCATCGACCGGATCGGATCGTCGGGCATGCTGCCGTCACCGACGATGGTGAGCGTGCCCTGATCCACGATCGGAGCAAATCCGCCGGCTGAGGTCCAGCCCGTCAAGTGTACGAGGTCTCCGGCTTTGAGCTCGGGGTCGGGGCGATACGGATTGACATAGACTGATCCGGATGCGTCCTGCACGTAGAGGTTGCCCCACACCCGATCGTAGTAGGTGACAACGCCTTCGATTTCAACGGGATATCTGAGTAGCGCATCGTCGGGCGACATTCGTTTGACGTCCGCCGCCGAACGAATTACAGTACGCTCAGTGCTTTCAGCTCGCGCTGAAACGGCTTCTTCAACCTCCTTTATCCCAACCCAATTCGCCGCCGACGGATCTGACGGATCGCGGATCAAAATGTGGTCCTCACCCGGAACGTACAATCGATAACCGAGGTGGCGGCCTTCTTCGTCGACGTTCACGCCGATCGTACCGCGAAGTCGTACGAGATGATTGAGGAGTAACGGATCGAGACGGTGGTCGTAATCGGGAATGCGCACCTGGATACGCGTGCTGCCGCTCTCCAGTCGGTGCGTGTGGAAACTGTCACCGCTCCTTACCGCGGTAACCCCGCCTTCCACCTCGATCCAGGTCGATACGAAGTCGCTTAGGTTGTTCAAAGCGACATAAGGCGCGTCTGGATAGGAGCCCTCCCCGAGATAGGTGATATCCATATCGGCGATGCCAACGCTTGTTGAAGCCGTACGCCCTTTCACGAGCACACTGTCGCCCGGCTCAACATCGTAGCTCCGCCCGTCCATCGGAAGGTAGTAGCCACCCGTTGCATCCTGGATGAACATGAACTCGAACACCGGCTCGTAATACGTGACGAGCGCGCGCAGTTCGACGGGCCAGTCGTGGGTCGCCGGATCTATGCTGGCCTGGTAGGTATCCCCGATCGTAGTCACGACCTGCGGCGCGGTCGGCCGATCCTCAACTGTGCAGGAGGACAAAGCAAGCGCCAGTAAACCAACCAGCGCAGCTGAAATGCTACGGGCTGAGACCGATGAAGAGGTAAGTCGACGGCTTACGGGCATATCCGACTGATAATCGATGTGGATCCTATCGAGGCGCAGAGGCAACGTCTTGCGTTGATCACTAGGGGGGAACTCAGCAATCGTATCGGCCGAACGACGGCAACATTAATTCGAATCGTCTCTGAGGGAGGAAATCCAGTCGCCGAGATCGAGGAATTGATATGCGGCGGAACGATTTGAACGAACGGCGTACCGACCTCGGAATTGCGACTTAACCTTCTATGTGGATCTTCCTCTCGCTCACGGCTGCCTGCGGGGCCGCGGGTACCAGTCTCGTTCTGAAATATGCCGTCGAGCATGGAGGCGTGGTTGTTTCCACGGTGACATTCCGGATTCTCGCCGGACTGTTGCTGCTGATTTTAGCCGCCGTATTTGCAACGGATGTCCAGTTTACCTCCACCTACTGGTTGGCGGCTGTGCTGGCCATACCTCCGGAGGTCGGCGGCATGCTGTGCCTCACGATGGCACTTCGCAGCGGAGACCTCTCGCTCGTCCAGCCAATCCTCGGCCTGATCCCCTTGCTGGTGATGGTGGGCGGCATCTTTGTGCTTAATGAGATCCCGGCGCCGGTCGCTGCAGTCGGCGTGGTGCTGGTTACTACGGGTGTCTATTTCGTGGGGATGACGGGCCGTACGTCCCTGCTCGAGCCCTTCCGAGCACTCGCCCGCACGAAGGCAAGCCGCTATGCGATGGGTGCCGTCGTGTTCTGGACGATGACGTCGGTCATTCACAAAATCGGAATCGCAGAAGTAGGTCCGTTTCCGTGGGCGGTCACGCTGATCCTTGGATCGGCGTTGCTCCTGACCGCGCTGCTCCCGATCATGAGGCGCCGCATCGGCACGCGCGTCAGACCGATGAACCCGAAGCCGTGGGCGCGGCTGATGCTCCTCGGAGGCGTCGTATTCGCACTTCAGCAGGTCGGTCTCCACCTCGCCCTGCAGATCGCCCAGGCGGGATATGTCGTCGCCGTCAACTCAACCAGCACCTTCATCGCCACCCTGATCGGCGTATTGATCCTGAAGGAAGGTGAGGCTTCATCGTATCGCATCATCGGCGGCACCCTCGTCACGTGCGGCGCGATCTTGATTGCACTGGCGGGGTGAGGGGATGGCACGATGGCCTGACGATCACCCTAGACAAAAATCGGCGCGCTGCTCTGTGGCAACGCGCCGATTCATGT
>CAZRTY010000063.1:0-10020 GCA_964603055.1 uncultured Rhodothermales bacterium
GAGTGCTTCAGCCGCTCATAGTGCAGCGACTCCGACTGGATCTTGCCGCGCTGATACATCGACTCCATTGCCCCGAGCACGCCACCACGATCGTTGATCCGCTCGAACTCCAATAGCACGGCCTCTTCCACGAGGTCGGTCAACTCGTCGAAGATATACGAGCCTTGCAGCGGATTCTCGTTCTTCGCCGTACCGAGTTCACGGTTGATGATGAGTTGGATGGCCATCGCACGCCGCACGCTTTCCTCCGTCGGCGTCGTAATGGCTTCGTCGTAGGCGTTGGTATGCAGCGAATTACAATTGTCGTAAATCGCCATCAGCGCCTGCAGCGTGGTGCGGATGTCGTTGAAGTGGATCTCCTGCGCGTGGAGACTCCGGCCCGATGTCTGAATGTGGTACTTCAGCTTGCGGCTTCGCTCGTTGGCTCCGTAGAGGTCCCGCATGGCAACGGCCCAGATCCGCCGCGCCACGCGCCCGATCACGGCATACTCCGGATCCATCCCATTCGAGAAAAAGAACGACAGGTTAGGCGCGAAGTCGTCGATCTTGAGACCGCGGCTCAGGTAGTATTCGACGTACGTAAATCCGTTGGCGAGTGTGAAGGCGAGCTGCGTGATCGGGTTGGCGCCGGCCTCGGCAATGTGATATCCCGAGATCGACACCGAATAAAAATTGCGGACGTTCTGGTCGACGAAGTACGACTGAATGTCGCCCATCATCCTCAGCGCAAACTCGGTAGAGAAGATGCACGTGTTCTGCGCTTGGTCTTCCTTCAGGATGTCGGCCTGCACGGTGCCACGCACCACGCTCAACGCATGCGCCCGTAAACGTTCATACTCCTCCGATTCCAGCACGCCCCAGTCAACCAGATCCCGGCCAGTGCACCCGAGAAGACCGAGCCCACTGCCGTCATGTGTTGCCGGCCGCTCCGCCTCAGGGCCGCTCGGACCGTAGGGTTCGTACCGCGGGCGCTCCGGTCCCAGCTTGTCAGCGATAAGGCGATCGGCGGCTTCCCAGCGTCCCTCCTCCTTCAGAAACTGCTCCACCTGCTGATCGATGGCCGTGTTCATGAACATGGCCAGAATCATCGGCGCCGGACCGTTGATCGTCATCGACACGCTGGTCGCCGGATCGCAGAGGTTGAAGCCCGAGAAGAGCTTCTTCATATCGTCCAGTGTGCAGATCGAAACACCGGCATTGCCCACCTTCCCATAGATATCCGGTCGCTCATTCGGATCGAAACCGTAGAGCGTCACCGAGTCGAACGCGGTCGACAGCCGCCGCGCGGGGAGTCCTTCGGAGACGAGGTGGAAGCGGCGGTTCGTGCGCTCGGGCGAGCCTTCCCCCGCAAACATGCGCGTAGGGTCTTCATTGGTGCGCTTGAACGGGAAGACGCCGGCCGTGTACGGGAAGTAGCCCGGCAGATTCTCGAGCAGTGCAAACCGGATGCGTTCGCCCGGGTCCTTTGTTTTCGGCAAGGCGACTCTCGGAATCCGCGTACCGGAGAGCGAGGTATGGGATAGCGGCGCCGTGATGTCGCGCCCACGAACCTGGTACGTGAACTCGTCGGCCTGATACTGCTCGGCGAGGTCATCCCAGTCTTCGAGGATGCGGCGGCAGCGGGCGTCGAGCCGGCCCCACCAGTGCTCGACCATCTCGTCGAGGCGCTGCTTCAAGACGTCCTGATCGTCGGACTCCCACGTCTCAACTTGCTGTCGTACGCCGACCGCTTCCCCCCATTTCCGCGCGGTCTGTACCTGCTCCTCCGCCCACGTCCGGTAGTTGCGCGCCGATTCGACGACTTCGCCCAGGTAGCGCTGCCGCCGCGGCGGGATCACACCCAATTCAGCCGCTGACGGTGTTTCTTTCGGAATGGGCAATTGCGAACTACGCCCGAGTCCGAACCGCGAGTTGAGGTAATCCAAGACGGCGGCATAAAGACGCGTCACGCCGGGGTCGTTGAACTGCGATGCCATCGTGGGGAAGACCGGCATCTCCTCGGGCGATTGATTGAACGCCGCCCGGTTTCGCTGAACCTGCTTCCGGATGTCCCGCAGCGCGTCTTCGCTTCCACGCTTCTCGAACTTGTTCAGCACGATGAAATCGGCGAGGTCGAGCATCCCGATTTTCTCAAGCTGCGTCGGAGCACCGAAGTCGTGCGTCATCACGTAGATCGACACATCGGTCAGGTCTACGATCTCCGTGTCGCTCTGGCCGATGCCGGCGGTCTCCAGGAGAATGACGTCGAATCCGGCGACTCGGCAGACGTTGAGTGCTTCTTCAAGCGCCGCCGACACCGATCGATTGGCCTGGCGCGTTGCGAAGCTCCGCATATAAACGCGCGGCACGGCGCCATTCGAATCTGACGCCTGCGGATCGTATATCGCATTCATCCGGATCCGGTCGCCGAGTAGCGCGCCACCAGTGCGGCGACGGGTCGGGTCGACCGAGAGCACCGCGATTGATATATCCTCAAAATCACTCAGGAAGCGCCTCACGAGTTCGTCCGTGAGGGTCGACTTGCCGGCACCGCCCGTGCCGGTGATGCCGACGACTGGCGGCGAGGCCATGCCATCGCCCCCCGAAATGTGAGAGGCAGGCGCGGTACGCCGGGCGCTGCTCCCACCCACGGTAACGGGCACCGCCTCATCCACGACTTCCGCCTGTGATAGCCGCCGTGCGATCAGACGGGGATCGTGACCTGCGGCTTCAGGCTCAGCTTCAACCGGTAAGTCCACAATCGGGAAGTCGCACGCCCGCATCATGGACTCGATCATGCCTTCGAGGCCGAGCGAAAGGCCCGCCTCCGGCGAGAAAATCTGCGTGATACCGTATGCCTCGAGCTCCTCAATCTCCTCACTGACGATCACCCCGCCTCCGCCTCCGAAGATCTTGATGTGACCGGCGCCTCGTTCCTGCAGGAGGTCATACATGTACTTGAAGTACTCCATATGACCGCCCTGATACGACGAGATGGCGATGCCCTGCGCGTCTTCCTGAATTGCGGTGGTGACGACCTCATCGACCGAGCGGTTATGACCGAGGTGGATGACTTCGGCACCTGCGGCCTGAAGCATGCGCCGGATGATGTTGATGGCGGCGTCGTGACCGTCGAACAGACTGGCGGCCGTGACAAAGCGAATGGGGTTGCGAGGCTGATACACGTGTCGATGGCTTGTTTTTTCAGGAAGCGCTACAACGCTGTATGCTGCCGGCCGTTGCCACTGAAAGCGCTTTTTAGCTGAAATAACAATAATGCCGAGATCGACGCTCCGTGGCCAGTGCATCACACCGAAAAGGCGTTCAGTTCGTTACGAATCCTCGCCAGAATCAGCCGGTACATTGGGGCTGAACTCTCAAGCTAATACAGACAATTATGGCGAAGATCTTCGTTACGGGCGCATCAGGATTTATTGGAACGGAAATCTGCCGCGTTGCGGTCATGGAGGGGCATTCCGTTGTCGGCCTCGTCCGCAGTGGGCGGCCCGAGAACGTCGACACCTGGGCCGACCAGGTGACGTGGGTTCAGGGCAATGCGCTCGTCCCGGATGACTGGCGCGATGCCCTTGATGGCGCTGATGCGGTCATCCATACCGTGGGCATCCTGCGCGAGAAGTCCCAGGATGGTCGGACCTATGAGCGGATCAATGGCGATGCCGCGGAGATCGTCGCATGGGAGGCGGAGCAGGCCGGCGTGGAGCACTTCGTCTTTCTGTCAGCCGAGGGTCCATATCCGTTTGTGCCCGCCGGCTACCTGAACGCCAAACGACGTGCCGAAGGCAGTCTTCGCGGACGCCAGTTCAGGGAGTCATTGCTTCGCCCCTACCTCGTTTATGGCTCGAAGCGAAAAGGCTCTGCGGTCGCGGCAGCCGTGGTCGAACAAGGCGGCAAGCTGCCCATCGCGAATCGTGCCGTCGAGAAACGACGTCCGCTGCACGTGACGCAGGTGGCCTATGCGGCGGTGCGGAGCGCTACGGAGGAAGGATTTGACGGCGTCGTTTCGGTCGACAATATCGAGTACCTTGCCGGGGATCAGTGGCGGGAGTTCGTGACGGACGAAGACGTTAAGCTTCCCCCTGTACTCCCCATTGCCGTCGGTGGCATCGCCGCGCTCGCGCTGGCCGGGCTCGGACTGCGATTCCTGCGCAACCGATAGTACGCCTGCGTTAAGCGCCTACCTTATTTCGTACGCGATCGACATCAGGTATCCGTCGGACGCCCCGAACACGGCTTCCCATTCGGCGCCGTCGTCGAGATTCGCCGTCGCACGTCGTTCCTGGTAGTCGATCGACAACTCAACCGACCGCGTGGACTGCCGCAGGCCCGTCCGGCGACCTTTGAGCACGGCTTCTTTAAGCGTCCAATAGAGAAGCGTGGTCTCGTCGGACGGGATCGGCAGCCGGACGGCATCGTCGCGCTCGCGCTCGCTGAGGATTCGGTCTCTCAAGCGTGGATGCGGTGTGCGGATCCGCTCGACATCGAGTCCGACGGGGCGCCGAGCGAGGACGGCGGCGCCAAGAGTGCCGCTGTGCGAGATTGACACGCATAACTCTTCGCCCGGCAGGTAGACCGAGCCGTCCGCGGCGACCTCGAGGTTTACATCGCTTGCAGGAATCCCGAGCTGCTCGGCTGCCAGTGTGCGGGCTGCGGCGCGGCCAAGGAGGAACGAGCGCCGCCGGTCGTCATGGCTGAACGATTCATACCGGCGTAACTCAGCCCGGGATAAGAGTGCGATTCGCTCGCTCGAGCGGTCGGACTCGTCCCGTAATGTCCTCAGCCAGATGTCATCGGGAAGATGCATTGCGGCGTCTGCGCACCAGGTAGTCGGGCTCGGCCGACCCGAGCGCAATCTTGATGCGATGCTCGACTTCCTTCATCTGCTTGATCTGCTCTTCGACGTTGCCATCCGTGATATACATGTCGTGGATGTAGAGCGTCTTCAGGTCGGGTGAGATGTCGATGCTGAGCGTACCAGGTGTCAGCGTGATGAAGTTAGCCGTGAACGTGACCTCGGCCTCGGTGTCGAAGTCCAGCGGGATCGCGATCACGCCGGGCTCGATCCGATCCTCATTCATAAAGATGACCTCTTTGGCCACGCGGAGACTCGACATCAAGAGTTCCCGGCAGAACCAGAGGAACAGGTAGATCCAGTAGAAGAAGCGGTAGCCGTAGCGATCTCCCCCGAGCAGTGGCTGCATCAGCACCAGAATCAGGTAGCCGAGGACGAAGCCGACGAAGAACGTGCTTACGGTAAGGGAGGCGTTGACAGCCGACCAGACGACAGCCAGCAGAATGTTGAGGAGAAACTTCGATTTCATCGTCCAAGCACCGTTGAGATGTAGACCGACGGATCCAACAACTCGGCCGCCGCCGTCGCTGCGATGTCGTAGAACGGAAAGGCGAAGAAGCTGATCGACAGCGTCAACAGCGCCAGCCCGACAATCGGAATCACCATTGACATCGGAGCGCGGGGTTGATTCTCCACACGCACAGGCGCATTGTCCGGCTGCTTCTTCAGGAACGCGTACATCCAGATTTTCGACATTGAGTACAGCGTCAATAGCCCGACGACGAGCGCCACGGCCACAATCACATACTCACCCAGCTCGAGGCCGGCTCTAATCAGGATGATCTTGGCCCAGAAGCCAGATAGCGGTGGAAATCCGGCCAGCGAAAATGCTGGAATGAGAAAGAGCACCGCCACGTAAGGTTTGTACCGGTACAGACCTCCGAGGCCTTCCAGATCCATCGTGCCGCCGTAATGCCGGGCAACGCCCGCGACGAGGAATAGGTTCGTTTTGACGATGATGTGGTGGACGATGTAGAACACCGCGCCAACAATCGCGAGGGGCGAGAACAAAGCCAGCCCCATGATCATGTAGCCTATCTGGCTGATGATATGAAACGAGAGCACGCGCCTGAATTCCATTTGGACGGCGGCACCGAGAACGCCCGTGATCATCGTCAAGCCGGCAATCCACAGCAGAATCTCGTGCGTGTAGCCGACGTCGCCGATAAAGACTAGCGTGAACACGCGAATAAAGGCGTAGACGCCGACCTTCGTCAGCAAACCCGCGAAAACGGCTGAGACAGTAACCGGCGGCGTGTGGTACGAATCGGGCAGCCACGTAAACAGCGGAAACACGGCAGCTTTAATTCCGAAGGCGATCACGAAGAACATCGCCACCGTTGTAACCAGACCTTGCTGCTCGAGCGTGGGCACGATGGCGCCAAGCTCGGCGAAGTTCAGCGTGCCCGTCATACCGAAGAGCATCGCGACGCCGATCAGGAAAAAGACCGACGAAACGAGGTTTAGGGCGACATACTTGAGGCTTCCCGCGAGCTGCTTCTTCTCATTTCCCAGGACGATCAGCGCGAATGACCCGATCAGCATCACCTCGAACCAGACGAAGAGGTTGAAGATATCCCCCGTCAGGAACGAGCCGCTCACACCCATCATCATTACATGATAGAATGGATGAAAGCCGAACTTGAGCCGCTCGTCGTCGACTTCGCCAATCGAGTAGACAGCCACCGCGAGGTTGATCACGCCCGTAATCACGAGCATGATCGCGCTCAGATGATCAACAACGAACGTGATGCCGAACGGCATCTCCCAGTTGCCCATCGCAGTCGCGAGAATACCGCTTCGCGACACCTCCACTAAGAGGGCAATGGTCACAGCCAAATGAAGGGCCGCGCCGATCACACTGACGACGCGTTGCGCCGTTACCGAGCGGCGCAGAAACAACGCCACGATTGCGGTCGCAACCGGGACCAGCAGTGGCAGAATAATGAGGAGATGGGTCGTCACGTGACGCTACCTAATGGGTCAGACTAATGGGTCCTCTCGGAGGGCATCCGAGTCGATCGTGTCGTGCGCACGGTACGTGCGGTACACGAGCGCCAGGGTGTACGAGATCAGGCCAAACCCAATCACGATGGCGGTCAGGATGAGCGCTTGCGACAGCGGGTTAGCCATGCCCTCGGGGCCGACGACTTCTCCCTGAGGCACCAGCGGCGGCCCTCCGCGGCTCAAGCGTCCGAGCGTAAAGATTGCCACGTTGGCGGCGTTCGAGAGCAGCGTAAATCCAATGACGAAGCGTACAAGGCTACGCTGCAGCATCATATAGACGGCTGCAGTGACCATGACGCCCACCACGATTGCCAGATAGAATTCCATATCGTCAGCTCGGCAACATCTTTTTACCCTGGCTCTCTAGTGAGAACAGGATGGCCATTCCAGCACCGGAAACGCCGAAGTAAACACCTAAATCGAAAAGTAGCGCTGAACCGAGTGCGTAGACTTCGCCGCCCGGTAGCGGGATGTCGACCCACACCCCGGTCAAGAACGTATCCCCTACCAGAAGCGCGATGACACCCGCCGCTGTCGCACAAAACACGCCCGCCGCAATCAAATCCGGAGGCTTGACTCGCATTGTTTTGGCAGCGTCCGTAACGCCATAGGCAAGTGCATACATCGCAATCGAGCCGACCACGAGCAGCCCACCGATGAAGCCTCCGCCCGACTCGTTATGGCCGCGGAAGAAAATGAAGACGGAGAACAACAACATGAGCGGGACGAGCACCCGCGCGGTCGTCTGAAGAATGACAGACTTAATCATCGTGCCTCTGCCTCTCTTTTACCGATGGTTGCTTCCTCGACCGGCTTGCCACGCCATTTCTCCTTAACGGTGAGCATCAGGATCGAAAAAATGCTTAGCCCCGCCATTGAGATAACGATGGTCTCGCCGAGCGTATCGATACCACGGAAGTCGACGAGAATGACGTTCACAATATTGCGGCCATGCGCCTCGAGGTAGCTGTTCTGCCGATAAAACTCGACCACCTCGCTCGTGAACGGAATCTCTAAAACGGCGAACATCACCACCGTTACGGACATTCCAACGAGCCCTGCTATTGCCCACGTGCCAGCCCGACCGGCCACTGTATGCTTTACGACGGGGTCCTTCGGTAGCTTGATCAGAACCAGCGCAATGATGACGACCGTCAGCGTTTCGACCAGGAACTGGGTCATCGCCAGGTCAGGCGCACCGAAGTTAATGTAGATGAGCGCAATGGAGAAACCGGAGACGCCCAGTACCAGCACAGCCACGATACGCGATTTGACGAGCGCGGCGGACAAACCCGCCACAATCATAGCGATGCCGATCATCCACTCGTGGGCCAGGATATCGCCGAAGGAATCCAGCGCCGGGAGGGCGATACCGTTCTTGACGATCATCGTGATCATCACCAGCAGTCCGGTAAAGACGAACGAGGCAATGACCCCATGCCGCATCACGCCCGACTGGATGAGGCTTGTCTGCTTACGCCCGAACGCCATGACGCCATCCACCGTGACGTCGTAGCCATTGTCCGGCGCCTGAGCAAATACGCGTTTGAAAAACGCCATCCCGCCACTCTCGCGGATCTTATCCCATGTGTAATAAACGCCCACACCGAGCGCGACCGTAATCCCGCTGAGCAGCAACGGGATGTTGAATCCGTGCCAGAGAGCCAGGTGTACATCCACGGATGGCGCGCCCATGACGGCCGCTGCCGCCGGTGCGATGAGGCCCTCGTCGACGAGGCCTGGCAACAGGCCATAGACCAGACCGATTCCGGCAAGGACGACCGCGCCCAGCCATAGCCCTACGGATCCGTTCGAAGCTTTACTTGCCGCCTCGCTCGGCTCGCCGAGGAATGGCTTGACGGCGACGACGCCCGCCGCGCCCACGATGGCGACGTTCGCGAGGAGCGATACTGCAACGAGGATCCCGTACAGCGTGCCGTGCTGAAGTGCCGCTTCGTAAATGATCTCCTTTCCGATAAATCCGATGAAGGGTGGGAAGCCCGCCATCGACAAACCGGCGACGATAGCCGCACCGAATACGATCGGCATCGTCTTACGCAGACCGGAGAGGCTGTTGACCTCCCGCGTGCCGGTCTCGTGGTCAATCGCGCCGGCTACCATGAAGAGCGAGGCCTTATAGAGCGCGTGCACGACGATGAATACAATACACGCCGTGATCGCCGCCTCGCCGCCCATCCCAAGCAGCATTGTGAGCAGACCGAGAGCCATCACCGTCGAATACGCCAGGATCTGCTTCAAGTCGGTGAAGCTGAGGCTCAGCCAGGCGCTCATCAGCATGGTGAACGCACCGACGGCCGTCACAATCCAGATCCATTCGGGTGTACCCGACAGCGCGGGCGAAAAACGAGCAAGCAGGTAGATTCCCGCTTTCACCATTGTGGCCGAGTGAAGGTATGCGCTAACCGGCGTCGGCGCAGCCATGGCATTCGGCAGCCAGAAATGGAACGGGTACTGGGCCGACTTCGTGAATGCAGCTGCGAGCAGGCAAAGCAAGATCGGCACGTAAAGCCCGCTTGACTGCAGGGCTTCAGGCTGCGACAGGATCTCCGAGATCTCGAAAGAACCGGCGAGGGTGGCCATCATGATCACGCTCGCAAGCAGCGCGAGTCCGCCGATATTCGTCACGAGCAAAGCTTGCCAGGCCGCGCGGCGCGAGGTGGCCGACTCATGATGGAAGCCGATCAGGAAGAACGACGTGAAGCTCGTCAGCTCGAAGAAGACGTAGAGCGTGATGACGTTGTCGGCGAACACCATCCCGACCATCGAGGCCATGAACGCGACTAGGCTGGCGTAGAAGCGGCCCGCCTGTTCGTTTCGGCCGAGGTAGCCCGACGAATATATCAGGATGAACGTGCCGACCACCGTCACGATGAGCGCAAAGAAGATGCTCAGCCCGTCGACCATGAACGACAGGTTCACGTCAAAGCCGGGCACCCATGGAAGAACCTGACGGATGTAATTACCCTGGGCGACCTCCCCGAGGAAGCCGGCGAAGTACACGGTCATCGCCGCCGGCACGGCAGCCAGGACCCATCCCGTGTTCTTACCAACGAACCGGTATACCAGTGGCGCGCATACTGCGGCCAGGTAGCCAAGAAGAACGGAGACTAAAATCATCAGACGTGCCCGGTGGTTTGCTCGCG
>CAZRTY010000064.1:0-9616 GCA_964603055.1 uncultured Rhodothermales bacterium
CGGCTCTGAAGGTGTTTCTCCGCAAACGTGGCCATCGCACCATAGAAGAGCCGCACGTAGCGTAGCTCGCCTTTCTTCGTGCTCTCGCCTTTGTAGTGGATGATCTTGGTTTCGGGCGTGTACCGGATGGACCAGCCCGCCTGCTGGATGCGGAAGCACCAGTCGAGATCCTCTCCGTACATAAAGAACGTCTCGTCGAAAAGCCCTGCACCGGTGCCCGAGTCGGTGTTGCGGATGTTCTCACCGCTTGCGCGGCCATTTAATAACGCGAGCCTCTCAGCCGTCTCCGGCGAATGGTAGAGCGCCGCATGACGCACCATCATGCATGAACCGCTGAGCGCATCGACCTCCGACTCCTCATCAATAGGGAGGAAGGTCATGTTGTAGCGGCCGAAGCGCGGACTGCGCGGGAAGAGACGGCTCAGGCCGGTGATCCGATAAAGCGCCACACGTGGTGTCGGAAAGGCGCGCCGACTTTCCGGTGCAAACGATCCATCCGGATTCAGAATCTGACAGCCCACCGCGCCGGCTTCAGGATTCCGGTCGAGATAGTCGACAAGTGTTGCAAGCGTGTCCTCCTGCAGAATCGTATCCGGATTGAGAATCAGCAGGTAGCGCCCCTGCGCAATGCGGATGCCCTGGTTGTTGGCGCGGCTAAATCCAGTATTGTCACGGTTCTCGATCAACGTGACTTCCGGAAATTCCTCGGCCACCATCTCGGTAGAGCCGTCTGCCGAGTTGTTATCCACAACGATCACTTCGACATTCAGCCCGGCCGCCGCACGGCGAACACTCTGCAGCGCTTGATGCAGAAACTCGCGTACGTTGTAGTTGACGATGATAATTGACACGTCAACTACCGCTGTTTCCGTCACCACGGCCGGTGAATCGATATCGAGGAGCGATTCTGAACTGCGTTCTCTCATGACTCGAAGATACGGCGGCTCATTTGTAAAGTCGCGTCTCCGTTGCACTTCGGTTCCTTTCGGATTGCGTATCTAACTGCTGAATAACCAGGTGGTAGGGCAAACCCTGAAGCGCTGAGATGGAGGCAACGGGCCGGACAGATGAAGACGATGTCTTGGTTTTCGAGATTCTCGCGTTTAAGTTTGCGCACTCTGAAATGCCGGTAACCCGCTCGGCGGTTCTCGTTACGGCAGATGTCGGTCAGCGTCGGCTGCCGCTCACCTATCGCGTCAGATCCTTGAAGAATCGCACAAATGCGGCCTTGGGTGGGGGTTTCCCCTACGTTCATCCTCGCGGTGTGGTAGATTCCACGGCCGTGAAATCAGGGAACACCCGACGCGGTCTGCAGCGAATTCCGGGCAACATCGTGGGGCCCAAAGCGCGCCAGACCACATCCCGGATGCCCGGCGATCAATTTGTGCTCAGTAGCTCGAGCTCAGGCGAATCAAACGTTCCGCGGTGAAGTCCGTATGGCTCAGGTTTTTTCGAAGAAGGCCAATCTCCTACCACTCCTTTCACTCGGTGGTGCGCTGTTCGGAGGGCTTTTTCTCATCTTTCTGATCTGGTACTTCTTCTCACCGGAGTTTACCGATGTGGGATACGCACCGGAGCAGCCGGTCGAGTATAGCCATCGTCTTCACGTGGGTGAACTCGGGCTCGACTGTCGCTATTGCCACGGCGGCGTGGAGGTTTCGCAGCATGCCGTGGTGCCGCCGACGCAGACCTGTATGAACTGCCACGGGCAGATCCAGACAGAGTCGCTGCAGTTGCTTCCCGTGCGTGAAAGCTGGGCAACGAACCAGCCGATCGAGTGGGTGAAGGTGCACGACATGCCGGATTTCGTGCAGTTCAGTCATGCAGTGCACGTAACCAGCGGCGTCGGTTGCGAGACGTGTCACGGCCGCGTCGATCTGATGGACGTTGTCTCGCTGCAGGAGCCGCTTTCGATGGGGTGGTGCCTCGATTGTCACCGAGAGCCTGAGCTCTATCTTCGGCCGCCCGAGCATGTCACGACCATGGGCTACGTGCAGCCGGCCGACTTCGTGGAGCAAAACCTCGAGCGGATGCGGACCGACGGCATTCGTCCCCCGACAAACTGCTCAGCCTGTCACTATTAAGCATGCGACCGAATCAGTCCGAGCGAATGGCCGAGGGTACGCCGTTGAACTCTGAAAACGACGATAGAATGTTTGAGCTTCCTGTCGTCGAGCCGCAGGAGAAGCAGCTCGATGAGGGCGGGGATCGCTACTGGCGCAGCCTGGCGCAGCTTCACAACGATCCCGATTTAGCAGCCGATACCAAGGAGGAGTTCTTCCCCGGCGCAAGCGATGGCCCGGGTAAGACCACCCGCCGCCAGTTTATGCAGGTTATGGGTGCCTCGATGGCGCTCGCTGGGCTTACCGCCTGCCGCCAGCCGGTTGAGCACATCCTGCCATACACGCGTCAGCCCGAGGAAATTATCCCCGGTATCCCGCTTCAGTACGCAACCGGGATTCCTATTCAGGGCGTGCTTCGGCCTGTTTTAGTGCAGAGCCACGAAGGTCGGCCAACAAAGGTCGAGGGCAACCCCGATCACCCGATGAGCCGCGGCTCCTCCGGCGTTTTTGAGCAGGCCTCGATTCTTAATCTGTACGATCCTGACCGCTCGAAGACGGTCCTGCGCAATGGCGAGGTCTCTTCGTGGGATGATTTTGTAGGGGAGGTCGGGCAGGTGCTGCGTGCCGGTAGTGCACGCGTGGCCGTCCTCGCAGAGCCAACTGCATCCCCGACGATCGAGCGGCTGCGTGGTCTGATGCAATCGCGTTTCGGTGATCTGCGCTGGATTACGTACCACGACGCCGGCGAGGACACCCTGGGAGAAGGCTTGCGGCAGGCGTATGGCCGCGCTGTCCGTCCCCTCTACCATTTTGGTGAGGCCGAGGTCATCGTCAGCCTCGATGGCGACTTCCTCAGTGCAGCGGATCAGAATCATGTGTACAACGCGCGTGAGTTTGCCGACCGCCGTAAGCTCGAATCGGAGAATGACGGACTGAACCGCCTTTACGTCGTCGAGAGTCAGTACTCGGTGACCGGAGGAGCGGCCGACAACCGGTTGAGACTGCGTGCTTCCGAGATTTCGGCAGTAGCTTCGGCCATTGCCTCAGGACTGGGCGTTGGTGGAGGTGCATCGGCTCAGCTCTCTGAGTCGGCACGTGCGTTTGTTGGAGAAGTCGTTTCGGACTTGAGAAGCGCCGGCTCGCGTGGCCTGTTGCTAGCCGGACCGACGCAGCCCGCGGCCGTCCATGCGCTTTGCGCCGCCGTTAATGCCGCACTTGGCAGCATCGGCACGACGGTGACGATGCTCGATGCAGGAGAAGGCGCTCCGTCACAGTCGACGGCTGTTAGCGAGCTCATTGCCGAGATGCGCGGAGGCAACGTCGACGCGCTCCTCATGATCGGCACGAACCCCATTTACAGCCTGCCGCCTGAGTTGGGCTTTGCGGATGCACTGGCCAACGTGGGTGCCAGCATCCATCTGGGCGTGCATGTCGACGAAACCGCACGCGCGGTCGGATGGCACATCCCGCGTTCGCACGCGCTCGAAGCATGGGGCGATGGCCGCGCTTACGATGGAACGCTCTCCGTCATCCAGCCGCTTATTGCGCCCCTGTACGAGCAGACGCGTTCGGATGTCGAGCTACTCGGGATGTTGGCGGGGCAGCAAGATATATCCGGCTACGACCTCGTCCGGCAGACCTGGCAGGACAGCATCAGCGGTTCATTTGATGAGGGATGGCGCCGCGTTGTTCATGACGGCTTCCTAGCCAACACGGGCTACGCCGCGATCGCAGGTGCACCGACGGCAGGCTTGAGCCAGAACGGAGCTCAGCAGCAGGCAGCAGGAGGCATCGAACTCGTCATCCGTACGGACTCCACCGTTCTTGACGGATCGTTTGCCAACAACGCGTGGTGCCAGGAACTCCCTGATCCCGTCACGAAGCTTGTGTGGGATAACGCTGCGCTTATGAGCCGGCACACAGCGGACGAACTTGGCGTGGGCGCCCGCTACAGGCGCGGTGTCTACGAAGTGGATGTCGTTCGGATTGCAGCCGGTGGACAGGAAATCGAGCTTCCAGTCTGGATCGTGCCGGGTCATCCTGACGGCACGGTCACGGTGACTACGGGCTACGGAAGAAATATCGCGCACGACCGCGAGCTGCTTCCGTCACACATCTTCGATACTGACCACCGCACGGATATTTACAACCGTGGAGCGCTGGCGAATGGAATCGGTCAAAACGTGGCTGTGCTTCGCTCAGCTGACGGATCAGCGTACCGGCTCGATGTGTCGGTAGAAAGCACGGGTGCGACGTACACGCTCGTCACCACGCAGGAGCATCACTCGATGGAAGGACGCCCAATCGTGCGGCGTACGACCATGGAGGAATACCGGAACGACCCGTTGTTTGCGGGGCGAGCCGAACCTCCGGTTCCGGGCGGTGAGGACTGGACGGAGTATCCTACGCTTTGGCAGAACCGGCACCCGCAGGAACAGCCGCCGCAGCGTGCCGATCGGTACTACCAGAACCAGTGGGGGATGGTCATCGATCTGAACGCCTGCACGGGATGCAATGCCTGTGTCGTTGCGTGTCAGAGCGAGAACAACATCCCGGTGGTCGGGAAAGGCGAGGTGGCAATCGGTCGCGAGATGCACTGGTTGCGCGTCGACAGGTACTTTGTCGGTGATGGTGCCGACGATGCCGAGATGGTGTTCCAGCCGATGCTGTGCCAGCACTGTGACAACGCCCCGTGTGAGTCGGTTTGCCCGGTCGCGGCTACCTACCAGTCGCCCGACGGCACGAACCAGATGATTTACAACCGCTGCATTGGTACGCGGTACTGCTCGAACAACTGTCCGTACAAAGTTCGGCGCTTCAACTTCTACAACTGGACGAAGACGATGCCGGCGAGCGTCCAGATGACGCAGAACCCGAACGTGACGGTTCGCTCGCGCGGTGTGATGGAGAAGTGCACGTTCTGCGTGCAGCGTTTCCGTTCATCGCAGCGCCAGGCCAAGCTTGAGGACCGGCCGATTGCAGATGGCGAAGTGATGACGGCCTGCCAGCAGGCATGCCCGAGCCGCGCCATCTCGTTTGGCGATCTTAACGATCCGCACGCCGAGGTCACCAATCTTAAGCGCAACAACCGCCGGTACGAGTTGCTGGCATACCTAAACACGAAGCCGCGCCTGTCGTACCTGGGCCGCGTCAACAATCCGAACCCCAGTCTCCAGGAGGCACGGCCTGAGGCCTGACGCGCTACACATCGGTGCAGTGCGGATCATCGCTCAAGTACGTTCAACCATACGCATTCGTGAGTAAATCGGCTTCACATCATCATCCCGAGGCGACGGCAGACTTCCACGCCGACGCGCCGCTGGTGACGGGCAACCTGTCGTTTAGGGACGTCACCGAGATGGTGGCGCTCCATTCGGAGAAGAAGACGCCACCCGCATGGTTCCTCGCGTTCGGCATCTCGAGCTCGCTGGTCATTCTGCTGCTCGTCATGCTCGCTTACCAGGTGTGGAACGGCGTCGGCGTCTGGGGCAACAACCAGCCGGTGGCCTGGGGATGGCCTATCGTCAACTTCGTGTTCTGGGTGGGCATCGGTCACGCGGGCACGCTCATCTCGGCTATCCTTTTCCTGTTCCGTCAGCGGTGGCGTACCTCGATTAACCGCGCAGCCGAGGCGATGACGATCTTCGCCGTCATCTGTGCGATGATCTTCCCGCTGTTCCATACCGGCCGTGTCTGGGTGGCCTGGTACTGGATGCTGCCCATCCCGAACCAGATGGATCTGTGGCCGCAGTTTAAGAGCCCGCTACTTTGGGACGTCTTTGCTGTGTCGAGCTATTTTGCAGTCTCGGCTATGTTCTGGTACGTCGGCCTTATCCCTGACCTCGCTACACTGCGCGACCGTGCGAAGGGAATCTGGCGTCGCCGCGTTCTGTCTTTCTTCTCGATGGGATGGACAGGGGCCAACAGGCACTGGCGTAACTATGAGAAATCGTACTTGCTTCTGGCCGGCCTTGCCACGCCGCTCGTTCTCTCTGTGCACTCGGTGGTCTCGTTTGACTTTGCCGTGTCGGTAATTCCCGGTTGGCACACTACGATCTTCCCGCCCTACTTCGTCGCGGGCGCCATCTTCTCCGGTTTCGCGATGGTCGTCACGCTGATGGTGATTGCCAGACGGGTGTATAATCTCGAGAACCTGATTACGATCGGCCATCTCGAGAAGATGAACATCGTCATCCTCCTGACGGGTACGATGGTGGGCTTTGCGTATATAACAGAGTTTTTCATCGCCTGGTACTCGGGCGTCGAGTACGAGCAGTACGCGTTCATCAACCGTGCAACGGGCCCCTACGCCTGGGCCTACTGGACGATGATGACGTGCAACCTCGTCTTCCCGCAGTTCTTCTGGTTCAAGAAGCTGCGCCGGAGCATTCCGTTCATGTTCGCGATCTCAATTGTCGTGAACATCGGCATGTGGTTCGAACGCTTCGTCATCGTGATTACGTCACTGCACCGCGACTTCCTCCCCAGCTCGTGGGGTTATTATTCGCCCTCGATCGTCGACGCACTGACGTTCTTGGGTACGTTCGGCCTCTTCTTTACGCTGTTCCTTCTGTTCCTCCGCTTCCTACCGATGGTCGCGATCTCTGAGGTCAAGGGTGTCATGCCGCAGGCCGACCCGCACTTCTACGACGACCACGGAGACGGCGCACCTGCTGGACGCGAGGTTGGATATGCGCGCCCGGATGCAAGTGATGTGGATGCAGCCGATAACGAAAACTGATTAGCACGCCCTGAATCAAGGTGTTATGAGCAGGTTCTTAAGCGACATCAAGGCTTCGATGGGCATCTACGAGAGTGGGCGCGGCGAAACGCACGGCCTTCTCGCCGAGTTTGCCAATCCGGCTGAGCTGCTGAACGCGGCGAAGGCGGTGCATGGGGCGGGATACAAACATTTTGACACCCACAGCCCTTTTCCGATCCATGGTATGGATCGAGCGATGGGACTCGGGAGCTCACGAGTGGGGTACTTCGCTCTCGGAGGCGGTATCACCGGGATGTTCATCGGGTTCTGGATGCAATGGTGGATGAATGCCGTTGACTACCCGCTCAACATCAGCGGTAAGCCGTTCTTCGCGATCGAGCAGTCCATTCCTGTGGCCTTTGAGGTGACCGTTCTGTTGGCATCGATTGGCGCAGTAGCGGGGATGTTCGGTATGAATGGTCTGCCACGGCCTTATAACCCACTCTTTTATTCGGAGAACTTCCGCCGGGCAACCGACGACGGTTTTTTCCTGCACATTGCAGCTTCGGATGCCAAGTTCGACATCAACAAGACAGAAGAATTGCTCACGCAGGTCGGAGCCTTGAACACCGAGGTGATATACGATCATGAGACCGCGGAGGCCGAAGTTGCGTGATCGCACGATGACGATGAAGACATTCACACCGCTCGGGTTGGTCCTGATCATGCTGGTCTCGGGATCAGCGTTGATGGGCTGTAGGGGAGCGGAGAGCCAGTCTCCGCCGATCCACCTGAACCCGAACATGGACAATCAGCAACGATACGGGGCGCAGGAGGCAAACCCGCTCTTCGAAGACGGACGTGCGATGCGTACACCCGTCGTTGGAACGGTTGCGCGGGGTCTACTCTACGATGACACCGAGTTCTACCACGGCCGGACCCAGGGCGGAGACTACGTAACTTCGACGCCTATCGAGATCTCCGAAGAAGTGCTGCGGCGCGGCCAGGAGCGATATAACATTTACTGCTCCGTATGCCACAGCCCATCGGGAGACGGCCTTGGCATCATCATCACGGGTCAGTACGGATATACTCCGCCGCCGAGCATACACGATCCGCGCATCGTGGACGAATCGGATGGCTACCTCTACGACGTCATTACCAATGGCGTGCGGACAATGCCTGCATACGGGCATCAGGTTGCCGTCGCAGACCGCTGGGCGATCGTGTCGTATATCCGCGCGCTTCAGCGCTCTCAGAACGCATCGCTTGACGATATTCCCCCGGGTGAACGTTCAGGGCTTCGTCTTGCACAGGATACGCCGACGCGGGATAGCGTCACGGACGATGACAGCGCTGCGGAAGCCGACACGGCGGGCGACGCCGCATCAGACGACGACGCTGCAGACGCCGACACATCAGAAGCCGCGCAGTAACACAATTAGGCTGACTTAAACGTTAAGCTGGATGTCACGAGACTTACAAAGATCGGGAGCTGCAGGCTGGTTGCTCGACCCGTACGGGCCGACCGCAGACCGGGCCGAAGCTGATTATCGGTACAGCGGAGGACCGCGTAGCTGGACGGTGCCGGCGATTGCTGGTGGCGTCCTGCTGCTGCTGGCCGTGGTCGGCTGGTTGGTCAACCCGCCGCAGTTCTATTTTTCGTACCTCGTCGGCTGGTTGTTCTGCGTGACCGTATCGCTGGGGGCGATGTTTTTCGTCGTCATCCAGCACTTGACGCGCTCACGGTGGAGCGTGGTCGTTCGCCGTATTGCAGAAACGCTCGGCGCGGTGATGCCCCTGCTGGCGGTATTGTCGATTCCCATCTTTGTCGGCATGCACGACCTGTATCACTGGACGCACGCCGAACTGACGGATCCCGCAAGTCCTGACTATGACCCGATCATCGGCGGTAAGACGGCATACCTGAATACGCCGTTCTTCATCGTCAGAGCCATCATCTATTTCGTCGCTTGGAGCTACATCGGGACCAAGCTGTATAGCCTGTCGCTTCGGCAGGACGTCACATCCGACCATACCATACCTGCGCAGCAGCGCAAGCTAAGCGCGTGGGGACTGGCGGTGCTGGCGGTGACGACGGCATTTGCGAGCTTCGACTTTATGATGTCGACGGATCCGCACTGGTTCTCGACGATCTTCGGCGTCTACATGTTCAGTGGGGCGTTCTGGGTACAGTTTGCCGCTATTGTAGCGATCACCTTGCTCATGCAGCGCATGGGCGTGGGTTACGAGCGCACGGTAACCATCGAGCATTACCATGACCTCGGCAAGTTCATGTTCGGGTTCACGGTTTTCTGGGCATACATCGCATACAGCCAGTACATGCTCATCTGGTACGGCAACATTCCGGAAGAGACCATGTGGTACCGGCATCGCCTCCAGGACGGATGGCAGTACCACAGTCTGATTCTGTTGGTATTCCACTTCATCATCCCCTTCATCATTCTGCTGCCGAGGTTCACGAAACGTAACCGGACAGTGCTCGGTGTGATGGCCGTGTGGTTCTTTGTGATGCAGTGGTTCGACCTCCATTGGATTGTCATGCCGGTGCTGAACCACAGCGGAGGATTCCACTGGATCGACTTCGCCACCTGGCTCGGGCTCTTTGGGATTATGGCCGCGGTCGTGATGTATCGTCTCGGGCGGCATAGTCTCATTCCTCACAACGATCCGCACCTCATCGAGTCGCTTCACTTCGAAAATTACTAAGCCGAGTAGGCGGTTCATAGCCGCCAACGGCTGTCAGGTGACCATCCAATAGCATGGCCGAGAAGACACCACATTCAGAGGAACGGCACACGCCGGCTGCTCCGACGCTTCTTTTCCCACG
>CAZRTY010000065.1:0-9504 GCA_964603055.1 uncultured Rhodothermales bacterium
AGGGACTATCTGCATCCGCGACCTTCTGAACGCCCGGCATGCCGTCGATCCGTAACCTCGGCCAGGATGTACTCGAGGCGCTCCGGTACTATTTCGGAGGCGTCTGGAGGTTCGTAAACGAGAAGCAGATTTTCGTCTGGGCGCAGGCCATTGCGTTCAAGGTGCTCATCACCATCGTGCCGGTGTTCATTCTTGCCACCGGTGTGCTGGGCATCGTATTGCAGCGCGAAGCACCGTTTGGGCAGATCGCAGCCATCATCCGCGAGTTTCTGCCGCCGGGCCTGAGCGACCAGATCATCTCCTTCCTCGAGCAGGTGCAGGCCTCGGGCAGCGTCATCACGGTGCTCGGTGCCGTCGGCCTGCTGTTTTCGGCCGTGACCATTTTTTCGACGCTCCGGGTTGTGGTGTCGAACATCTTTCAGGAAGAGTGGCACGTGAGGCGGCCGATCATCGTCGGCTACATGCTGGACATCCGCCTGGCTGGGCAGGTCGGCCTGCTGTTCATCCTCACCATCGGGCTTTCGATTGGCATGCATGGCGCCGACCTGGGCTTCCTCAGCCGCATCGGGCTCGACTATGTGTGGATTGAAGAAGGCTGGACGCGCGTGATTCAATGGCTCGCCCTGCTGATCCCGTATCTGCTCACCATGGCCATGTTCTTCCAACTCTTCTACTTCATCCCCAAACCGCGGCCGCCGAAACGAAGCGCACTTCTCGGCGCCCTGGTGACGGGCTTGTTGTGGGAGGTCGCCAAGCACTCATTCGCGGTCTACGCCACGGGGCTCGGTCGCCCCGAGCGCTTCGGTGGCGGTCAAGAAGGGTTTCCTCTTGGTAATACTTTCGCCCTGATCATCCTGTTTGTCTTCTGGATCTATTATTCTGGGATCGTATTGATCATCGGCGGTATCATCGCGGTGCTCCACGAAAAACGCCGTCGGATGCGCAAAGGAATCGGAGCGCACGGGAGCCGCGATGCAGATGACACTGCCATCGAAGAGGGTATTCCACCTGAAAATGATATCAATGAGATGATCGACGGCGACGGAAAGATGTACGACAAGTCCGGAGATGTGACGGTACGATAAGAGATGGACGTTGCATTCCCGGGCGTTTCGGCACCCATTCGGTTCTTACTTATTGCGCTGATTGTTTTCTGCGCCGGCACCGCCGCGCGGCCGACGCACGCGCAGCAGCCGCTGCATCTGATTAACGAGCAGACGACCGTCCGCGGCGTCTCCTTCCGCTTTCCCGAAACACGCACGTTCGAGGTCGACCGCCTCAGCGACCACGTGGCCACAACGTCTCCCACGTTTATGGACCGCGTGCGCCGCGTCGTTCCGTTCGTGCGCCCGCGAAGCTACCCTTTCAATCCAGTCGAGCTCCAGCGCGATGTCGTCCGGCTCGAGCGATTCTACAACCGCAACGGGTTCCTGCATCCGCGCGTCGACTATCCCGCTTCCCAGCTCGACACCACGAACAACACCATCCACGTCATCTTTACGATATGGGAAGGACCGCCCCTGATCGTGCAGGATTTCCGCTTTGTGGCGCCGGGTGGTGAGTATGCGCTTTCATCGTTTGAAGAAGGCGACGAGCGGGATGCATGGGTCGCCTTCCGCGATCGGCTCGGCCTCAGGGTGGGCAGCCGCTACACGGAGTTCCAGGTGACGCGCGTGCAGGACGAGATCCTGACCTGGCTGCAGAACCGAGGATACGCCTTCGCGATCGTGAACTACGACGCCGAGATCGACTCCACGATGAACACGGTCGACCTCGAGTTCCGCATCGATGCCGGGCCGCTCGCGCACGTCTCGGAGGTCCTGGTTCAAGGCAATGAATCCGTCTCGCGCGAGGTCGTCATGCGCCACATCCCACTCAAAGAAGGCGACCGGTTCTCGCAGACGCGGCTCATCCAGGGGCAGCGCAATTTGTTTGGGATTAACCTGTTTCGCGTGGCCGTGGCCGATGTGCCCGAGCAGCCACGGGATAGCTCGGTCGTCGTCCGCTACCGGATGAGCGAGGCTCGGCACCGGCATATTTCGGCGCAGACGGGTTACGGCCGCAACGGCGGCGTCCAGTTTCAGAGCGAGTGGACGCACCGCAACTTCCTCGGCGGCGGCCGTTCGCTCAACATCGCACTGGGCGCACGAACCGGCTTTTTGTCGCGCCCCGTGGATGTGCTCGGCGAGACGCGCGGCTTCACGGCCTCGGCCTCACTCTGGCAGCCGTACCTCTTCGTGAGCGACCTGTCGGCGAGCGTCACGCCGTATTACACCTGGCAGCGCCTCTTGTCGCAGGAGGTCGAGTTTCAGGAGATCGGGCTCTCCGCGAGCCTCATCTACCAGCTCCTGCCGTTCCGCACCATCCGCCTCGAGCAGACGATCAGCCGCGCCTTCCCGCTCGGGAATACCCAGCTCACCGTCGTCGATCCTACCGACGTCGACGACGAAGAGGAGATCGCCCGGCTCGAGATCTACGACCGCAGCATTCTGACGCTCGCCGGGACGTTCGGCCGCGCCGACAACTACGTCCAGCCCTCGATCGGTTACCTGATCCGGCCCTCGCTCGAATCAGCGGGCGTCATCTTCTCGGGCGTGGAGTACGTCAAGGCGAGTGTCGAAGGCACGACCTACATCCCCCTCAAACCTCGCTATTCGATTGCCGGCCGGTTAATGGCCGGACGCATTTGGCCGTACGGCGGCAGCCGCGATCAGGCGGATCCACAGGTCGAGTACCGGTTCGACCGCGTCCGATTCCCCGCCGGCGGTGCTAACGACGTTCGCGGATGGGCGCCGGGGCGCCTCGGCCCGGAGACGCCGCGCGCGAATCTCATGCGCGATCCCGACGGCAACCTCATCCTCCAGGACCCCCGCGAAGGCGAGTCGGGCCAACGCATTGCGCTGAGCCGGCCAGGTTTCGAGCCCGAAGGCGGCCTCATCAAGATCGCCGGCAACGTCGAGCTCCGGAGCCGTTTCCCTGGCCTCGGACCGGCGTGGCAGCTCGCGGCGTTCGTCGATGCGGCGCGGATCTATCCCAGCATGCGGCAGCGTCCGTCGCCGGACATCCCCGGCGAGGTCATCGGCATCGAGGAGGCACGGCTACGCGTGGGCACCGGCGCGGGCATCCGCTACCAGACGCCCGTCGGGTACATCCGGCTCGACCTCGGGATGAAGGTGAACCCATCCTTCAGCGATCTCCGCGATCCCGAGGAAGTGTTCAGATGGCGTTACCGCGAGGCGCTGCGAGAGCTCAATCCGCTGGAGCCCGAGTACGGCCCGCCGGAAGAACGTTTCTGGCGGCGATTCCAGCTACACATCAGCATCGGACAAGCATTTTAATTTATTGGGGATGGGGATGGCGGCGAAGCCGCGATAATCACGATGGAAAACGAGCAGCAACATATTGCGGACAACGCGCCGGAGGGCGAGGCGCGTAAGACGGGCGTCATGCGGATGCTGCTGCGCGTGCTGCTAGGCATCGTCGGCGCGGTCGTGCTCCTCATCCTGATTGTCGTGCTCCTGCTGCAGACGAACTGGGGCGGACAGTACCTGAGCCGGACCGCGTTGAACCTGCTCGACCCGTTCAACGAGGCGCGACTCGAAGCGGATGTGACGGGCGGCAACTTCCTATCCGGCATCGACCTGGCGAATGTTTATCTGATCAGGCAAGACTCGCTGCTTGGCGATCGGAATCTCGTCGAGGTCGACACGCTGCGGCTGCGCTACTCACTCCTCGGGTTGCTGCGAGGGAGGCTGTCGATCTCGAGCATCGAGCTGCGGAATCCGCGCGTACGGATGCATCAGATGCAGGATGGCTCGTGGGATCTGCTCGATGTATTTCCTCGACAGGAGGAAGTCGATACGTCGGCGAGTGCGTTCACCTTCATTATCGACGACATCCAGCTCAGCGACGGCAGCTTTGCCGCGCATTACTTTGCGCCCGAGCGTGACTCTGTGTTCACGATCGATGCCCTGAACGCTCGCGTCACGCGGATTGAGATTGGGGATGGTGTCAACGTCGCGGTCGATACGCTGTGGGCATCATTGCATCCGCCGGGTGCGGAGGACCCGGTCGATGCGCGGATCTCGGCTTCCCTCCTCGATGGCCATCTGGTGCTGGGCGGCTTCCAACTCGCCTCCACGCGAACCGATGTCTTTGCCCGTGGAACGCTGCGGCTGCCCGACGACGACACAACGGACATCCATGACATCGATTTCCAGCTCGACGCCGCGCCGCTCGCATTCGTCGACATCCGCCCGTTCATGCCTGCGCTCGATCCAGATCGCAGCGTGGATATTGAGCTCAGCGCCGGCGGGACGTCGCGCGAGATGGAAGCCCGGCTGGCCGTGACGGCCGACGACGGCGCGACGATCCTGCTCTTCGGCGACATCATGCCCGGCATCGACGGCCCCGTCCGGTACGACCTCACCGGCGAGGTGCGCCGCCTCGACCCGGCCATCGTGACGGGAGGGGAGGCCGGCGCCATGCGCGTCTCGGCCAACCTGCGCGCCGACCTCGAGGGTCTCGACATGCAGCGGCTCGACGGAACCGTGCGCGCCGAACTCTTCGACAGCTTCTTCGGCGAATACGCGCCCGAACGAACGGTCCTCGATGCGCGCTTCCGCGACGGCACGGCGACGATCGACCTCCGCGGCGGCCTCCGTGGCACGCGTCTCGCCACGTCGGGCACGGTGCGCCCGTTCGACGAGACGATCTCCTACAACCTGCGCGGCCGCATCGAATCGCTCGACGTCTACGCGCTCATGGGATCCGAGGGGCAGAGCTTCATCAACACCAGCTTCCGCGTCGAAGGCCGCGGCATCGACAGCAATGCCGACGTCAACCTGAACCTTTCTGTCGATCCCTCGACCATCAACAATTATGGCATCCGCGACGGCGCGTTCGACCTCCGCCTGAGCAATCAGCGCGTGAACGGCGAGGCACGCCTCGTAACCGAAGACGGGTTCGTCGCGCTGCAAGGCAATGCCACACTCACCGAGCCCTACACGTATCAAGTCTCACGCGGACGCCTCGAAAACTTCGACGTCGCGTCGCTGATGGGGCAGCCTGAGCCCAGCTCGATTACCGGCTCGTTCAGTGCCAACGGCCGCGGGACGTCGCTCGAAACGCTGGCACTCAACGCCGACATCCGCCTCGAGCCGTCCTTTTTCGGCTCGTACGAGATTCGCCACGCCGCGGCGGGCGCCAACCTGGCCGGCGGGAACGTCCGCCTCAACCTCGAGGCCGACCTCAACGGCGGCTCGATCGACGCCAGGGGGTCTTTGCGGCCGTTCGACAACGTGCCGTCGTACCGGATAGCCGAAGCCCGCTTCCGCAACGTCAACATCGGCGTCTTGACGGACTCGCCCGATCAGCAATCGGACCTCACCGGTCGAGTCGAACTGGCGGGACGCGGCTTCGACCCGGCCTCTCTCGTCGTCGAGGCGCGGCTCGACCTGGCACCGTCGTCGTACAATCGCCAGGCGATTTCCAGCGGCGAGGCGGTCATCTCGATGAACCGCGGTGATGCCTCGTTCGACATCGGAGCGCAACTTCCAGAAGGCCTCGTTCGCGTCTCCGGCGATGCCCAGCCGTTCCTCGAGCGCCCGACCTACCGCGTAGACCGCGGCGTCTTCCGTGGTGTGGATGTGGGAGCTTTCCTCGCCGACGGCGATCTCTCGACGCGCCTCGCCGGGCAGTTCTCACTCGCCGGCGAGGGATTCGAGCCGAGCACGATGACGCTCCGGGCGCTGCTCGACCTCGACGAGTCCGTCGTGAATCGCGAGCGCATCGACGCCGCTCGTGTCGAAGCCGACGTGAGGAACGGCTTCTCGCGCATCACGGCCGAAGGCGATCTCTCGGCCGGGTCGTTCCATGCAGCCGCGCGGGGCCGCCTGTTCGACGAACGCCCGGCATATGAGGCGGAAGGCGCCTTTAACAACGTAGACGTCGCGCGCATCATCCACGCCGACACGCTGGAGTCGAGCATCTCCGTGGCCTTCGAGATCGTCGGCGAGGGCTTCGAACCGCATTCGTTATCGGCGGAAGGCCGGCTCACGATCGATGAATCCTTCTACGACCGGATCGAGGTTTCGGCAGGCCGCGCCGACTTCCTTGTATTCGACGGACTCATCCAGGTCGACTCGCTCGCGCTGGCCTCTAACGTGCTGGATCTAGTGGGGAACGGGCGCATCGCTGCGTTCGACACGACCGCCATCCATGAGTCCGATTTCTATTTGGATCTGGATGTAGTGGACCTCGCGCCGGTGCGTCCGCTGATGGATCTCGATCAACTCGCACTCGAGCGGGGGCATGTCGAGGCGAGGGTCTACGGGCAGCCGGGGATGGTGCAGTTTGATGCCACGGCCGACCTCGAGGTCTTCGTCTACAATGATATTCGCCTGAATGGATTCCGCGGATTCATTGCTGGGGCGATGACGCCGGGCCTCGGGCTTCAGCGGGCGGAGTCGCGCGGCGAGCTGGACTACTTTGTCGTCGCCAACACGAGTGTGCAGCGCGGCACGTACGAAGCCGCGCTCGATGGCGACTCGCTGAGGTTCGCCGTCGACGCCATGCTCGACGGCCGCCGAGACCTGCGCGTCAACGGAACGGCAGATCTCAATCCGGAGCGCCGACAGATCGTCCTCGAAAGCCTCGACCTCCGGCTCGACCGCGACCAGTGGGAGCTCCTGACGGAAGCCTCGATTTCGTTCGGCGAAGCCATCCGCATCCGCAACCTGCTGCTGTACTCCGACGAGCAGCAGCTCGCCGTCGACGGCGTCATTAATCCAGCCGGCGAACAGAACCTCGTACTCACGCTCGAGAGCTTCCGGCTCGACGCCATCGCCGATCTGTTCGGATTCGAAGGCCTGGGCGGCACCGTCGAAGGGTTTGTGGATCTCACCGGCCCCGGCGACGCGCCGCGCCTCAGTGGTTTGCTTGAAGCCGACCTCCGCAGCGACGGCGAGTACGTCGGCACGATGGATCTCTCGCTCGAGTATGCCGACCTCAGCCTGATGCTCGACGCCGTGCTGACGCATGACGACGGCAGCAGTCTGACAGCCGAGGGATCCGTCCCCCTCGATATGCGGCTCGTACGCCGCGAGACGGCCGAGGGTCGCGGTGCCGTAGGCGTACGCGCGGCCGAAGGTCCGGCGCTCGGCGAGGTCGACATCGACATCCTCTCGGAGAACTTCTCCATCAACTGGCTCATGCCGTTCCTGGACCGAGAAACCATCGACCGGCTCGAAGGGCGGCTCGACGGCATCGTGCACGTGGGTGGCGAGATGGCCAACCCGCTGCTATCGGGCGATGCCACAATTCGCGAAGGCGTCCTCAGCCTGCCCGCCATCGGCATCCAGCTCCGCGGCGTTGAAGTCGACGCCTCGATGGCCGAAAACCGTGTCGACATCAACCGGGTCGTCGCGCGTTCGGGCTCCGGCACGGCCGAGGTCCGCGGCTCCATCAACTTCGCCACGCTCACCAACCTCGGGCTCGACCTGCGGATCAACGCCAACCGCTTCCTCGCGGCCGACATCGACGCGTATCGCATCGTGGCCGACGCCGACCTCACACTCACCGGCGCGATGCTCTCGCCCGTGCTCCGAGGAGATGTCCACGTTGTGCAGGCAGACATCTACCTGACGGAGGAGACGATGGGCGAAGGCTTCGAACTGGTCGAGCTCACGCAAGATGATCTGCGACTCGTCGAGCAGCGCTTTGGCATCCGCGTGGCCGAAGCCGAGGCCGCCACGTTCGATTTCTACGATGCCCTCAGCATGAATTTGGCGGTGCGGACGGAACGCAACACATGGCTGCGTTCCAATGCCAATCCGTCGATGGATATCCAGTTTACGGGTCGCCTCGATGTGGCCAAACCACCCGGTGGCGAGATGGCCATCTTCGGCGACATCGAAGTCATCCCCGAGCGGAGCCGCATCCGGCAGTTCGGCCGCACGTTCCAGATTTCGACCGGGCTGCTTCAGTTCAACGGCGCCATCACCGACATGCTGCTCGACCTCGAAGCCGAGTACAACGTGCGCTCACGTGGACGGGAAGACCAGGTCGTCATAGTCCTCGGCGTGACCGGCCGTCTCGATAGTCTCGATCTGCAGCTCGAGTCGCGAAATCCGCCGGGGCTCGACTACGCCAACATCATTTCCTACATCGCCACGGGCCGCCCGGCGAGCGAGAGTTTCCAGCTTGGTGGCGCCGGAGGAGCGGGAGCCGGCGAGCGTCTGGCCGATCTCGGCTCGGCCGCATTCCTGAACCAGGTCACGGGCTGGGTTGAAGGCGTGGCAGGGGAGGAGCTCGGGCTCGACGTCATCGAAATCGAGCAGAGCGGCATCGAAGGGACGCGCATAACCGCCGGCAAGTACGTCACCAACAGGCTGTTCGTGTCGGTTTCCGAGCCATTGTCCTGGAGTACCAGCGAGAACGCCACGGCGTGGCAAGAGCAATACGACCGGCGTATCACCGTCGAGTATGAGGTCACCAACTGGCTGATGTCCCGCTTCGTCCGCGATGGGTCGAACCTGAGATTCCATCTGCTCTGGGAGTATTCGTATTGACAGCCGACGTCCCGTCCGCCCCCTTCGCCCGTTCAGGCCGATCTGTTTGCGGCTATGATGGCGGTTGCGCAAATTGGATACACGGATGCAAACGATGCGTGACGCAGACGATCCCGGCGTCATTCGTATCAGAACTTACAGATTTGGCCCAGGAGATCGACGTCTCAGATGCTTATCATGACGGGCGGTAATCCGTCTGCCGGCTGTCCATCCTCATCCCGTTCTGAATGAACCTCCGATCCAGCCTTTCCGGTAGCTCCGCCTTCGGCCGCGGCATCGCACGAGCGGGTGAGCTATCGATCTTCTCGTTCGAGTTCTTCAAGCGATTCTGGCGGCGCCCGTTTGAGTTTCGCGAGCTGCTCCGCCAGATGGACGAGGTCGGGACGAAGAGCTTCCTGCTTGTCTCCGTCACCGGCTTTGCGATCGGCGTCGTGCTGGCCATGCAAAGCCGAGGCACGCTGGCGCGCTTCGGCGCCGAGGCGGTACTGCCGAACATGCTGGCGCTTTCCGTCATCAAGGAAATCGGGCCGGTGCTGACGTCCGTGGTACTTGCCGGACGTCTCGGCGCGGGTATCGGCGCCGAGATCGGCTCGATGCGCGTTACCGAGCAGATCGATGCGCTCGAGGTGGCCGCACTCAAGCCGTTCCACTATCTCGTCGTCACGCGCGTGCTGGCCTGCATCATCATGTTCCCCGTGATGACGGTACTCACCGACACGCTGGCGCTGCTCGGCGGCTTCCTGGAATCCATGCTCACTGCCGACATGGACTACCGCGTGTTCATCAACACCGCATTCGAGAGCGTCCGGTTCGCCGATGTCACGGTTGACACGCTCAAGACATGCGTGTTCGGCTTTCTCGTCGGCATCGTAAGCTGCTACCTGGGCTTTACCGTTCGGGGCGGGACGAGGGAAGTGGGGCAGGCGGCCATGCA
>CAZRTY010000066.1:0-9417 GCA_964603055.1 uncultured Rhodothermales bacterium
CGCGCCACATTCACTTGCGATCGACGATGAAGGCGGCTGAACGGCCGCCTTCTTTTTTGCCAAAACTCGGGACTCCTCGTCCGCGCAGCCGCGACCGATCATATCGTATCGACGTGAGCATGGGCCGATGCGCGAGCCCGCTCGCCCAGGTCAACTCCATAAAAAAAGCGTCTGAAGCCTTGGCTCCAGACGCTGTAGTAGCGGGGGCGGGATTCGAACCCGCGACCTCCGGGTTATGAGCCCGGTGAGCTACCAGCTGCTCCACCCCGCGATTGAGAGTTACAATGGTACCCCATATCAGACAGTACGTCAAGTGAATGAGATATGAACCCCGAGCTCGCCGATGCGTGCGGCAGTTCTTTACGTGCTCATCACTGAGCCGAGTTCCGATTGGCCGCTTCGACGCCGTATAATCGATCATCTTCACAGAAAACGATCATCTCAGCCTCATGGCCCATCTTCACCCGTTTCGTGCCCTGCGTCCTGCACCCGCCGTTGTACAGGAGGTAGCCTGCGTTCCTTACGATGTTATTAACGTCGAGGAGGCTCACGCCCTGGCAAAGGGAAAGCCACTCAGCTTCCTCCACGTGATCCGTCCGGAGATCGATCTGCCCGACGGTACGGATGAACACGATGATGCCGTTTACGATAAGGGGGCCGAGAACCTGCGCAAGTTTGCCGAGTCATCACACGCGCTCAAGGAGGCAGAACCTGCCGTCTACGTATATCGCCTCGTCATGGACGGCCGTGCGCAAACGGGCATCTTTGGCTGCGTATCGGTGGAGGATTACGACAACAACGTGATCCTTAAGCATGAGAAGACGCGCCCAGTCAAAGAAGACGATCGGACCCGTCACATTCTCACACAGCGCGCGCACGCCGAGCCTGTCATGCTGACATTCCGCTCGAATGACGACATCCAATCGATCACGGATGCGGCAGCGGAAGAAGAGCCGATTTACGATTTCACCGCCAGCGACGGCGTCCAGCACACCATCTGGAAAGTTTCTGGTGCCGAGCAACTGGTAGACGCGTTCCAGCTCGTCGAGAAACTGTACGTCGCCGATGGCCATCACCGTTGTAAAGCGGCGAGCCGCGCGGCCGAGGATGTCCGCAGTCGAGGCGAGAACATTCCTGAGGCGAACTACTTCCCCGCCGTGCTCTTCCCGATGGATGAAATGAACATTCTCGCGTACAACCGCGTGGTGTATGAACTCCGGGGAGACACGAGCGACTTCATGGAGGAGCTGCGCAAACAGTTTGATGTCGAGTCTGGCGTCGATCCAATCCCGGAAGAGAAGGGAGAAGTATGTATTTACTTTTCAGGAGAGTGGCACCGGCTTACACTTCCTCCGACGAGGCGGGAATCACTGGCCGACGCATTAGACGTTGCTCGGCTGAATGAGTACATCCTCGAGCCGCTGCTCGGCATAACTGATCCGCGGCGCGACGAGAACATCGGCTTCGTGGGTGGCATCCGCGGCACCGAGGAACTCGAGAACCTTGTCGACAGCGGAAAGGCTGCGCTTGCATTCTCCGTCTATCCGACGAGTATTGAAGAACTCGTTGCCATCTCGGATGCAGGTCTACTGATGCCGCCGAAATCCACGTGGTTCGAACCGAAGCTGCGAAGCGGCCTGCTCGTCCACCAATTCGACTGACCCATGAAAATACTCGTAGCCGACAAGCTTGCGGAGAGTGGAATCGAACGGCTTCGGCAGCATGGACATGAAGTCGCCGTTCGGCCTGACCTCACGGGAGACGAACTGATCGATGCGCTTCGGGAGACTGAGCCGGCCGTGCTGATCGTCCGCTCTACGAAGGTCCCTGAGCCGACAATCGCGGCATCACCGAGTCTCGAGCTCATCGTTCGAGCAGGTGCCGGCTACGACAATATTGATGTTCAGGCCGCCTCGGCACGCGGCGTCTTCGTTAGCAACTGCCCGGGAAAGAATGCTGCCGCCGTCGCCGAGCTCACCATCGGCCTGCTGCTGGCGCTCGACCGTGCGATCCCCGACAACGTGATCGAAGCACGCGACGGGCGATGGGAGAAGGGTCGCTTTTCGAAGGCGTCGGGCTTGAAGGGGCGTACGCTGGGCGTGATCGGTCTCGGCGGCATCGGTACGCTCGTGGCGAAGCTCGGCCTCTCGCTGAACATGCGAGTCGTGGCGTGGAGCCGGTCGTTGACCGATGAACGCGCCGCAGAGCTCGGCATCGAACGCCGAGAGGATCCGCTTGCCGTCGCTGCTGCGTCCGATTACGTGACGCTCCACGTGGCGGCCACGCCGGATACAAAGCAGCTTGCCGGGCGGGAGTTCTTCGAGCGGATGAAGGAGGGCGCCGGATTCATTAACACCACGCGCGGATCCGTAGTAGACGAAGCCGCACTTCGATGGGCGGTCGAGAATCGTGGCATCAGAGCGGCGCTGGATGTCGTGGAGAATGAGCCGGCCGGTAAATCCGGGGAGTTCACACATCCGCTGGCGCAGATCGATGGCGTTTATATTACGCACCACATCGGGGCGTCTACACAGCAGGCCCAGGATGAGACGGCGATCGAAGCGGCTCGCATCGTAAATGTGTATCACGAAACAGGCCGAGTCGAGAACTGCGTCAACCTTGCTGATCAATCGCCGGCAACGATGCTTTTAACGGTGCGTCATTTGGATCGCGTCGGGGTGCTGGCATCCGTGTTAGACGAGATTCGAAAAGCCGACTGGAACGTTCAGGAGATGGAGAATCTGGTCTTTGCAGGAGCGCAGGCCGCGTGTGCGCGCATCCAAGTAGATGGGCGCGAAGACCAATCGGTCGTAGATCGTATCAGAGATCTCGATAATATCCTCGCGGTATCCCTCCTTACGCCTTAACTTTCGGGATGCGGCAAGCTGCCGCTCCCGTCGCCATAGTCAATGCCACCAGCAATGCAACCTGACGCACATAGCTCCTCCGATACCACTACGAAGACTCAACGCCAGCATAACTTTTCCGCCGGTCCCGGGACGTTGCCGGAGGAGGTCCTTCTTGAAGTAAAGGAGGAGCTGCCACTATACCGGAACGTCGGATCGTCGATCATGGAGATCAGCCACCGGTCTCCTGCCTATGACGAGGTAGAATCGAGTGCACGAGCGCGTATCCGCCGGCTGCTGGGGCTGGGTGATGACTGGCACATCCTGTTTTTGCAGGGTGGAGCATCGATGCAGTTCTACCAGGTGCCTCTCAACTTTCTTCCGAAAGACGGCAGTGCCGACTATCTCGTCACCGGCGCGTGGGCCGAGAAAGCCCTCGAGGAAGCGCGTGCAATTGGTAACGCGCGGGCCGCAGCGTCGAGCGAGGATCGCAACTTCAGCTACATTCCGGATGCCGGTGCACGCGAGTTGGATGATGACGCATCGTACGTCCACTTCACCTCAAACAACACCATTTTCGGAACGCAGTATCGGAGTGAGCCCGAAGCGAAGGCGCCCCTCGTCTGCGATGCCTCGAGCGACTTCTTGAGCCGGAAGATTGACATCGACCGCTATGGTCTCATCTACGCGGGAGCCCAGAAGAACCTTGGTCCGGCTGGTGTCACCGTCGTACTTGTAAAAGATGATTTTCTGCAGCGCCGCAATCCATCCCTTCCCACAATACTCGATTACGGCACACACGCTAAGAAGCTTTTCAACACGCCTCCAGTTTTTGCCGTGTACCTGGTGGAGAAAGTGCTGAAGTGGCTGGAAGCCATCGGGCTTGATGAGATGGAAAAGCGCAACGAAGAGAATGCGGCGCGGCTCTATTCCCGCATCGACAAGAACGACTTTTACCGGGGCACAGCTGAGACATCAGATCGCTCCAGAATGAATGTCACATTCCGGCTGGCCGATGAAAGCCTCGAAAAGTCTTTCGTGGAGGACGCTAAGCATAATGGACTCCTGGCATTAAAGGGGCATCGCAGCGTAGGCGGCATTCGCGCGTCGATATACAACGCGTGCGAGCCTGCGTCCGTCGATGCGCTCATCGCATTCATGGACGAGTTCGAGCGAAAACACGGCTGACCCGCTCGTACCGAAAGGTCCGCATCGGTCGTGATTCCGTAGGCATTTCCCTGAATATGGGATGCCTATGCCAAACCGTACGTTGGGCCGACAAACCTTCCGCTTCTGCCCTTAGTGCGCCAATTGCGGGCAGCAACCGACCACCATCCCTCGCAAATTCGCATGTTAAAATCCGTTGGCGTTCCTAAAGAGACCGCTGCCGGCGAGACTCGTGTTGCCGCCACTCCAGAAACCGTTGGACGTTACCAAAAGCTCGGCCTTGAAGTCCTGGTCGAAAAGGATGCAGGTAAATCCTCTCGCATTACGGATGCTGAGTACGAGGAGGCCGGCGCGACAGTCGTAACCAGGGCAGAGGCCTTTGCTGCCGACCTTGTGGTTAAGGTGGCGCCTCCGTCTGCAGAAGAAGCCGGTCTGTTTAAGTCAGGCGGCCATCTGATCTCGCTTCTTGCGCCGCTGGACAACCCGGAGGGCGTTGCGAGACTTGCTGCTCGAGGCGTCGTTGCCATCAGCATGGAGCTCGTTCCGAGGATCTCGCGCGCCCAGAAGATGGACGCACTTTCGGCGATGAGTTCCATCGCCGGCTACCGTGCCGTGCTCGATGCGGCTACGATGTTGCCCAAGTTCTTCCCGCTTTTGACCACGGCCGCCGGGACGGTGCGTCCGGCATCGGTGCTGGTGCTCGGTGCAGGAGTTGCCGGGTTGCAGGCCATCGCAACCGCCCGCAGACTGGGTGCTCGTGTGTCGGCATACGATGTTCGCGTTGCCGTGCGCGAAGAAGTGCAGAGCCTTGGCGCTCAGTTCGTCGAACTGGAGCTCGAGACTCAAGATGCGCAGGACTCCGGCGGCTACGCCAAGGCACTCGCCGAAGAAAAAGCACGACGGCAAACGGAGCTGCTTGTGCCCCACATCGCCAAATCAGATGTGGTGATTTCGACGGCGCTCATTCCCGGCCGCAAAGCGCCGGTCCTCGTCACGGAGGAGGCGGTGCGGCAGATGGCCAGTGGCTCCGTCATCGTTGATCTTGCCGCAGCAAACGGTGGCAACTGCGAGCTAACACAGCCGGACACCGTGGTCGAACAACACGATGTCTTTATTGCCGGTCCGACGAATTTACCCGCCTTGATGCCCGTGCATGCAAGCGCGATGTACGCCCGGACGATTCACGCCATGATCGCCGAGTTCACGGCGGACGGCGCTTTCTCTCCCAATTTCGACGATGACATCCTGCGGAGTGCATGCGTGACGCGTGCGGGTGAGGTCGTCAACGAACGCGTCAAATCCCTGGTCGAAGGATAAGTCGCCATTCAGGCGTCCGTCCCGAACTGCTCGCGTTTTCCCCCAACCCTTTTCTCACCCTGAAGCCTCCTACCTCATGCTCGAAAACCTGATAATATTTGTACTGGCGGCGTTTATCGGCTTCGAAGTCATCAGTAAAGTCCCGCAGACGCTGCACACGCCCCTAATGTCGGGCTCGAACGCCATCAGCGGAATTACCATGGTTGGCGCGATTGTAGTTGCCGGCATGGTGGGCGGAACGTGGGCAAAATGGATCGGATTCATCGCGTTAATCGTCGCCACGATTAACGTTGTGGGCGGGTTTATGGTCACTGATCGGATGTTGCAGATGTTCAAGAAGAAGGAGACTCGGCCGGCCGCTGCCGAAGCAGCGCCGACGCCGGCTGCGACATCTGCTGCAACTTCCAACTGACCCGCGACCTCCATCTGCCATGACCGAAACAATAATCAACCTCGCCTACCTCGTCGCGGCGGTTCTCTTCATCGTCGGCCTGAAGCGGCTTCAATCGCCCGCCACAGCGCGTACGGGAAACCGTATTTCTGCCGTCGGCATGTTTATCGCCGTCGTTGCAACCCTATTCCTGCATCGCATCATTACGCCGATTGAGCTGGTGCTCGGTATCGCGATCGGCTCGATCATCGGCGCGCTTCTCGCAACGCGCATCAAGATGACCTCGATGCCAGAGCTGGTGGCCGTGCTTAACGGATTCGGTGGCCTTGCCTCTGCCTTCGTTGCAGCAGCCGAAGTCATGCGCTACCTGGTTACCCCCGAAGCGTCGGTGGTTGTTACCGTTGCACAGACTACCTCGGCGGCTGCGTTGTCACCGCTATCGGCCGTCACGGCCTTCACCGTTTTCATTTCCGTCCTGGTGGGAATGATCACGTTCTCAGGAAGCTTTGTCGCGTATGGCAAACTGGGCGGAATCATTTCAGGCAATCCCATTTCATTTCCTGGAATGCGCGTCTTATCGGCATTGCTTGCCATCGCAGCGATTGCCTCAGGCGTCATTCTGATGGTTGGAACGGGCGCCTTCCCTGGCGAGCCGGATGCGGTGATCGGGGGAACCGTCGCGCTATGTGTGTTAGCTTTTGTACTGGGCATTCTCCTGGTCATTCCGATCGGCGGCGCGGACATGCCCGTGGTTGTGTCGCTACTCAACAGCTATTCGGGGCTTGCCGCCGCAGCAGCCGGCTTCGTCCTCAGTAACACCGCTCTTATCGTCAGCGGCGCGCTGGTGGGTGCTGCAGGTCTCATCCTCACCATGATTATGTGTGAGGCGATGAACCGATCGCTGCTAAACGTGCTGCTCGGTGGATTCGGTGGCGATTCCTCCGGAGATGGTGCCGGGGTATCCCTTGCTGATGGACAGTCTGTCACGGAAACAACCGCCGACGACGTCGCGATTCTGATGTCGTATGCGCGTCAGGTTGTCATCGTACCGGGATACGGAATGGCCGTCGCTCAGGCACAGCATCAGGTTCGCGAACTGGCCGACGTATTGGCCGAGAAGGGCGTCACGGTGAAGTACGCGATCCACCCCGTCGCCGGTCGGATGCCGGGTCATATGAACGTGCTGCTGGCCGAGGCCAATGTTGCCTATGACCATCTTTACGAGATGGACGACATCAATAACGAGTTTAGCATGACGGACGTCTCGCTCGTCATCGGTGCGAACGACGTCGTCAACCCGGCGGCTCGAACGGACAAAAGTAGTCCGATCTACGGCATGCCGATTCTGAACGTTGATCAGTCTCAGACGACGATCGTGCTCAAGCGGAGCATGCGGCCTGGGTATTCAGGCATCGAGAACGAGTTGTTTTACAAAGACAATACTCGGATGCTCTTCGGCGACGCTCGCGAGTCGGTCCAGAAGCTTATTCAGGAAGTGAAGGCGCTGTAAGTATAGTATCCGATCGGGCAGATTTTGAACGGCGAGTCTCCGGTGCGTCCAAGGGCGTACCGGAGCATTCGCGTTCCTCATCCCGAAGCTCGATCTTAAGGAACGTAGCGGGCGTTCGCGACCACCGTCCGCTGGGTTTCCGCATCAGCCTTCATCCCACGCGCCTTGGCCGACCAATCGACATACGATCCGTCAGCAGGCACTCGGCGTAGACTCGACGCCGTCTTCAATCCGCAATCGATTGCGGTAATCGGGGCAACCGATCGTGTAGGGAGCGTGGGCGCCGCACTGGTGCGGAACCTCCTCGACAGCCCGTACCAGGGCGAAGTATTCCCGATTAGCCTCAACAGGAGGGAGGTCTTCGGGCACCGCGCATATCCAGACATTGCTGCGGTAGAGCACGAGATCGACCTCGCGGTGATCGTGGTCCCCGCCACCGACGTGACGCGGGTTGTGGCGGAGTGCTCACGTGTCGGTGTCAAGGCGGCCGTGATTGTGTCGTCCGGCTTCAGGGAGATTGGGAAAGAAGGGCGTCGCTTAGAAGAGGAGGTCAAGCGGGTCGCAGGCGGGATGCGCTTCCTAGGCCCGAATTCGCTCGGCGTGATTCGCCCATCGATCGGCTTGAATGCTTCGTTCATTCCTGCAGAGGCTCGCCCAGGCAATGTCGCACTGATATCGCAAAGCGGAGCGCTGCTGGCGTCGATACTCGACTGGAGCCGAGGCGGTAACGTAGGCTTTTCTTCGGTCGTCTCCGCGGGCTCGATGACCGACGTCGGCTGGGGTGAGCTCATCAATTACCTCGGTAACGACCCGGAGACCTCGAGCATTCTCCTCTATGTGGAGTCTATCTCGTCCGTCCGCAACTTCCTCTCCGCCGCGCGCGAGGTAGCGCTACAAAAGCCGATCATCGTACTGAAAGGAGGTCGCACCGAAGCGGGTGCCGCAGCTGCGAAATCGCATACCGGTGCGCTCATCGCCTCGGATGATATCGTCGAAGCTGCATTCCGGCGTGTCGGCGTGCTCCGCGTAGACGGCGTTGCCGACCTGTTCTACGCCGCTGAAGTTCTCGCCAAACAACCTCGTCCGCGCGGACGCCGCCTGACGGTCGTCACCAACGCCGGTGGTCCGGGGGTGCTCGCCGCTGACGCGCTCATCAGCGGCGGCGGCCGGCTTGCGCCGCTGCCGGACGAACTGGTCGAGGAGCTTTCGGAGATGCTTCCACGGCACTGGAGCCGGGGTAATCCGATCGACATCATTGGAAACGCATCGCCCGACCGGTATGAGCGTGTCTTACAGGCGACGTCCCGTCTTGCAGAGTCGGACGGCACGCTGATCATTTTCTCTCCGCAGATGCCGGGTACGGCGCTTCCCATTGCCGAACGTGTGGCTGAGCTGACCAAGAAATGGCGCCGGCCCGTACTCGCTTGCTGGATGGGAGGGAGGGAGTCAGAGCCCGCCAAGCGCGTGCTCAACGACGCGGGAATTCCCACGTTCGGATTCCCTGATACGGCCGCGCGTGTATTCAATTATATGTGGCGGTATAGCCACAACCTGCGCGCACTGTACGAGACCCCGATGCTGGCCGACGACCTCGATCTCAGTGCGACTGAGCGGGCTAGGGCGGATATAGACGCTGTATCGCGGGAAGGCCGAACGGTGATGTCAGAGTATGAGTCGCGCCGGATCCTGAGAGCGTACGGTATAGACGCACTCGATGTCCGGAGGGTGACATCTGCCGAGGAAGCAGCCGCTTCAGCAGATGCCATCGGTTACCCGGTAGTACTGAAGCTTGATTCGCAGCACGTCATCCACAAGAGTGACGTTGGCGGCGTCGAGCTTAACCTCGGTTCAGCTGATGCCGTTCGGCGTGCCTTCCGGCGTATTCGAGAGCGTGTGACTGCGAGGGTGGGGGAGCACGCATTCGGTGGAGTGATTGTCGAACCGATGATTCAAGGCGATGGCGTCGAAATGCTCGTGGGCAGTTCCACTGACGAATCGTTTGGACCGGTACTCGCCGTGGGAACGGGCGGGCGGTTTGTTGAAGTGCATCGTGATCGGGCGCTTGCCCTGCCTCCGCTAACGACAACGCTCGGACGGCGGGCAATCGAACGAACGCGCATAGGAAGTGCCATCCAGAGCCGAGGGTGGGAGCGCGGCATGATTGAGCTTGAACGGCTCATGGTCAG
>CAZRTY010000067.1:0-9391 GCA_964603055.1 uncultured Rhodothermales bacterium
TGCCCCACCTGATACTTCCAGAAGAACTCCATGTCGGAGTTATACTGCGAGTAGATGCGCAGGTGGTGCGGCTCGTTCGAGTGACGTCGAGGAAGGAGCACCTCGCGCTCCGGGTTGACGCGACCGAGTGCGGCGTCGTACGTGGGACCTCTGAGTAATGACGTCTGCCCGTACTGTTCGCGGTTCATGTACGAGATGAACGCCTCGATCGTCTCGGGATCGTTCTGGTCGATGGGCGGATTCGCCGCGCTTCGGATGAAAATGAGGGCGTAGGTGGAGTACCCGATCAGGACAACCGTGATGACCAGAAGAACGAGGTTGGCAATCCGGATACCGTTCTTTTGCGTGTAATAGAGGCCAAAGATGAGTGCCGCCGCAACGCCGACGAGGAAAAGAACCGGGGCGCCCATATCGCGGGCAAGCGCAGGGAGTACCCTGACGATCCCTGGATAGATCAGAAGAAACACGCCGCACGAAATGAGAGCGGCGACGACCAAACCCATGAACGTCTGCTTGCCGTCCCATTCCGGACGCTCGAAATGCTGGAAGTAAACGATGATCGATACGAAGAATATCGAGAGCAGGCTCAGGAGGTGCACGCCAATTGCAAGGCCGTAGAGGTAGGCGATCACGATAAGCCAGCGCTCGGCCGTAGACCCGAATGCATGCTGCATGCCGGCCGAAAGCTGTGCATCTTGAATCCGGGCGCGCTCACTCCACGCCAGAGTTAGCCAGATACAAAGCGCCGTGAATGTTGTGGATAGCGCGTACGTCTCGGCTTCAACCGCATCGAACCAGAAGGAGTCGCTGACGGCCAGGGTGAGGGCACCGATGACGCCGCCAGTCCACGCGATGATGTGGTCGGTCGTTGACCAGTCTTCCCTCGGACCCTTCATCTCCCGCATCAACCTGATCACGATCAGGAAGACCAGCATAACCGTTGCAGCCGAGGCGACAACCGCGATCATATTCACGGAGAGGGCCACGTACGCCGCGGGCACGAACATTGAGAAGAGGCGCCCGATGAGCATATAGAACGGTGCTCCGGGAGGGTGGGGGATCTGCAACCCGTGCGAGACCGCAATACGTTCACCGGGGTCCCAGAAGGAAACCGTAGGGGCTACCGTCGAAATGTAGAGGAGAAGTGCGGCGAAAAAGACGGCGCCGGCAATAATCCGGTCGGTAAGGCGATAGTTCATCTGCGGGGACGGTTGACGAATCCTCTGAGACCAGCCTGGAAATGGGCCCGACGGCTCAACGACGGCCGCGCGGGTTCGTTTCAAGTTTGTCTACATTCAGCTACGGGCGCCGGAGACGACCAGGACGATCTCGCCTCGAATCTTCGGACGGCTCTCCAACTCTGCGGCGATCTCAGCCAGAGATCCGCGAATGACTTCCTCAAATTTCTTCGTTAGCTCCCTGCAAACAGCTGCCGGCCGGTCTTCTCCGAACGCTTCACTCAGTTGTCGTAGCGTCTTGAGTATGCGATGCGGTGATTCGTAGAAAACCAGGGTCCGATCTTCGTTCGCGAGGGTTGCGATACGCGTGGCGCGTCCTTTCTTGTGGGGAAGAAATCCCTCGAATACGAATCGGTCGTTCGGCAGTCCACTCAAAACAAGCGCGGGTACAAAGGCGGTGGCACCGGGCAGCGCCTCTACGGGCACACCTTCTCGTATGCATTCCCTCACCAGATAAAAGCCCGGATCAGAAATTGCCGGCGTGCCGGCATCCGAAATCAGCGCGATGGTCTCACCGGCCGTCATCCTTCTGATAAGGTCGGGCGTGCGGCCACGTTCGTTGTGGTCGTGGTAGCTAAGCGTGGGCTTCGAGATGTCGAAGTGGTTGAGAAGCACTGAAGCCACGCGGGTGTCTTCACAGGCGACGGCGTCGGCCTCTTGAAGCACCCGTAAGGCGCGTAACGTAATGTCTTCGAGGTTACCGATCGGTGTCGGTACGAGGTAAAGCATCGACGGGCGTGTGACGTCGTGGGCGGCGAAAGCGGCTCAGGATACTGGGGGTGGTCCGCAAATCCAACCACACATAAATCATGGCGAGTATTCCGGCAACGAACAGAATGATGTTACTCGCCCACATCCCCACCCACGGATCAAGGAGCCCGCGATCAGCCAGTTTCTCACCTTGAACCAGGGAGACCCAGTAGAAAAGGAAGATGACGGTTGCGGCCGCGCCGGCCATGCCGAGTCCGCCCCGGCGGATGCTTATGCCGATGGGGGCACCGATCAGGGCGAAGATGAAACAGGCAACGGCGATTGAGTACTTCTTGTGGATCTCCACCAGGTAGCGGTTCGCACGCTGTTTCTCCCATCCGAGGGTACGGCGCGCTTCATCAATCGTGTTTCGCCGCTCCCGCGCAAACTGTAACGCGGTATTGTTGAGGGAAATTCCGTACTCCGGATCCAGAACCGACTCGTCCCGATGCACGCCGACATTCGATACAGGATGAACCAGGCCTGAGTCGCTATCCACAGTCAGAGGCAGCGCTGCCAGACGTTGAGTTTTGTCGCGGATATTGATTCGGAGCGAGTCGAGTGCCGCGAGCATGTCTGCCGTGGGCATCGTGCGGTCTGATCGCAGGCCCTGGGTTGGATCGGAGCGCTCAAACTGGAAGTCGTCCAGGTCGATGCGGAAACGATATCGGTCGAAGGCAAGGCGCTCGTAGCGCTCGGGTTCGCTCCACACATTCCCATCTTTAACCGTATGCAGCTCACCGTTCCTGAGCTCGAGGTCGACGTAAGGCCCGCCATCGGGTGAGACCACCACGCCACGTTCGGCTTTGATCACTACCTGCCGACGATTGCGTTGCGTGTAATCATAAATCAGCACGTCGGACATCTCGTTCGTTTCGCTGTCCACATGCTGCACCAGGATGCTATACCGGTTCAGGCCCTGGTAGAATGCGCCGGCTTGAAGGTCGAACGCGGGCTTCTTCTTGCGGATATCCTGCCAGAGGTTGCGGGCGCGGAAGTTCGCCTCGGGTAGCACGATATGATTGAAATAAACCATGCTACCCGCCACAATGCCGGCCAGGACGAGGCTGGGCCACACTATGCGTCCCACCGATATCCCCGCGCTTTTGATTACAGCGAATGCCTGGTTCTCAGCGAGCCTGCCGTACACCATCAGATTGGTGATGAGGACCGCCATCGGAATGGCTAGCACAACCATGTACGCCAGGTTGTAGACGATCAGCTCAAGGATGACGCCGATCGGCAAGCCTTTACCCGCGATATCCGGCAGGTACTTCATTAGGAACTGCATCAGGAGCAGAAACATGATCACGAGCAGCCAGCCGAGGAACGGCCCCGGCATCATGCGCAGGATCATGAGATGAAGTCTGTTCATCGCCGGGTGAACCGGAGAGGGGGAGGGAGGTACACGCGGATCGTCGTATGAGTGTACCGATCGATCCGCATCAAATGGAAATCAGGAGCTTCACCTTTAATCCCTTCCAGACCAACTGTTTCATTGTGCACGATCAAGGCGAGGCGGTGATTGTCGACGCGGCGTCATCCACACCCGCCGAACACGCCGAGATCGAGCAGTACGTGGAGGAGAACCAGCTACAGGTAAGGCATCTCCTCCTGACGCACGGGCACATCGACCACATTTTTGGCTGCACCCACTTATCCGAGCGATTCGGGATGCCGTTCAAGTTGCACGCGGAAGACGTGCCCTTACTCGAGCGAGCCGAGGATCAGGCGGCGATGTTCGGCATCCCACTGGACCGACCGCAGGAGGTCGATGGATCCATCAAGGAGGGAGACAAAGTGCAATTCGGCGGAGTTACGTGGCGTGTGCTCCACACGCCGGGGCATTCTCCGGGCTCGATTGCTTTCTATGATGAGGCGGCTCGCGTGGTACTATCGGGCGATGTACTCTTCGCGGGGTCGATCGGCCGGACAGATTTATGGAAAGGCTCCTTGCCGATCTTAATGGAATCGATCTTTCAGAAACTGCTGCCGCTGGGGGATGATATACGCGTTTATAGTGGTCACGGGCCAGTGACCACTATAAAAGATGAGCGGAGGCACAACCCGTTTCTCAACGAGGGTATGCCGCTCTGATTACGACAAAACGCGTGCGGCACGGTGCAGGACGACCAGAAGCTTGACACCTTCGCCTTCGACGAGGCGTGGTACGGCGCTTTTGATGGCCCAGCCTTCGTTCAACAATGGCAGAACGTCGGGATGCTGTTCGACCGCTTCTCCGCACCTGAAATCCGCGAGTAGTACGCGGGATGAAGCCGACCCAAAGCTGTTGAACATCGTCGGCTGATGTGGCATCTCGGCGCGCGGCGGGATCGGGGCCCGCAGGTAGCCATTCGTTACTTGTCCCTTCGGCATCTCAATTTCTCTCCGCCTCCTACCTGCCTGCTCGGCCGGTAATTGGCCTCCTTTAACGGGTGGATTACGCATGACCAATTGCGCCAGAACTACCCTGTAGTCTGGGTAGATAGTATAGCGGGATCATCCAGGTTTGTTCTCCCCGTTACGTCCCAGTTACCATCTAGGACGAGTCTGTTGCAGGCTCACAGTCCGCTCGGAGCGGCGGTGCCGGTAATGAGTGGTTTCAGACCGGGCATAGCCGGTCGATTGTGGTTGAGCAGCTCCTGAATAGACTGATAAACCAGCTCTCCCATTGTCACACATTGGGCGAAAGCATCGGTCTCGTAGTGCTCCTGCAGTTGTTCGCGCAAGCGCTTCACGTGTGAGGTCGAGGAGATAATGTCCTCGCGCATGACATTCAACAAGGCGTTGAACCGACCGGCGGAGACACGTACGCGATTGGCGATCAATGCGCGCTCCTCTTTCTGATATTGCTGAACGTTCTCTGGCGCGAGAGTCTCGATGGCGACCCTGATGAACTCGTTGTTCTGCGAGTAGAATTGAGGCAGATACACCTGCTTGCGCCAGTGATGACTTTGTTGGTCGAAATCGATCGGCCGCATCCGGAAGTGCCACTTCTCGAAATCGCGTGTGGCATCGATAACGAAGTTGCCGCTGTGCATGTCGCCGAGGAGGCGCACGAAGCAGCGTTCGTTAAATTTGACGAACTCCTTGGCCAGCCTCACCTGGTCGAACCGGTGAGCCGGCATATTCTCGCGGGCGAAGGTTTCGGCAGGGATGCCGACGATGTGCTCCTCGATGATCGTGTTGTCGTGGATCAGATAGTGGATCCGGTTGGGCGACAGGATGTGCTCGAGTTCGAGGCCGTAGATCCTGTTGGCATCGACACGCTTGACGTAAAAGTAGTCGAAGTTGTCATTGATACGATTCACGATGCGAACCCGGAACGGCAGCGTGTTGCCGTACAAACAGACATCTACGCGGTCGACGAAGAGATGCTGCGCAATCGATTCGTCGCCATAGGCCTTGAGCAGGGCGTACGTCAGCGTGAGCTGCCGGTGTACCTCTTCTTGCTCCGACTGCGGATAAAAGACCGTCGACCACAGCGTGTCGCCGCCGTGCTCATCGTACAGCGGGATCGAGTTGTTGTGGCGGAGCAAGTCCTCGTATCGAACACCGCGATCGTGCAGCCGACCGTATCGTCCGAGATAGGTCGCGAGGTAATCGCTGATCGGATATACCTCTTTCTTGCGGCTAATCAGATTGCGGCGCGGGACCATTGTCCTGTCAGGCTACTGTATCGTCAGGCTACGCGAGCCAACATATTCTCGCGCACGCTCTGGTAATAGTTCTCGTAGTGCGGGATGATTTTGTTGATATCGAACACCTCAACAGCGCGCTTCCGCGCGGCCTTCGCCATCCGGCTCTGCAAGGCGTCATCGGTGAGGAGTGTGTATAACCGATCGGTGAAGCCGTCGATATCGCCCAGTTCGCACAGGAAGCCTGTCTCGCCTTCAACCACCAGTTCGGGCAGGCCGCCGATGTTACTCGCCACGACGGGCACCTCACACGCCATCGCTTCGAGCGCCGCGAGACCGAACGTCTCTGATCCGCTGGGGATCATGAAGGCATCTGCGATAGAAAGAATCTCCTCAACCGGTTCTTGCTTGCCGAGGAAGCGAACATCCTCGGTCAGTCCGAGCTCGGTCGTTTGACGTTGCACTTGCATCCGGTCGGGGCCGTCGCCGACGAGTAGCAGTTTCAGCTTCAGGCCGCGCTGTTTGAGCCGCGCGAACGTTTCGACAACGTCGGCCACGCGCTTGACCGGGCGGAAGTTGGAGACATGCACAAGAACCTTTTCGCCGTCGGGGCTGAGGACTTGCTTGAAGTGCTGCTTATTCAGCCGTCGGAATCGCTTGGTATCAATAAAGTTGGGGATGACCTCGATCTCGTTGTCGATGGAGAAGCGGGATTCCGTTTCGTGGCGCAGGTACTCCGATACAGCCGTGACGCCGTCGGACTCGTTGATGGAGTAGTTGACCACCGGCGCGAACGAGGGGTCCTGTCCGACAATCGTAATGTCAGTGCCATGCAGTGTCGTGACGATCGGCGTGTGGATGCCCTGCTTCTCCAGGATCTGACGCGCGAGTACGGCGCTGGTCGCGTGCGGGATCGCGTAGTGGACGTGGAGTAGGTCGAGTTTTTCATACCGCACCACATCGACCATCTTGCTGGTCAGCGCCAGTGCGTACGGGGGATAATCGAAAAGCGGGTAGGGATTGACGCTAACCTCGTGGAAGGAAATGTTCTGCGTAATGTGGCCGAGGCGGAAGGGCATCGAGTACGCGATGAAGTGCACCTCGTGGCCACGAGCGGCCAGCGCTTTGCCGAGTTCTGTGGCCACGACGCCGCTACCTCCATAGACGGGGTAACACGTGATCCCAATTTTCATAGCTTGGCTGTCCACCAATGAAGGGCTGAAGATGTGTGTTGTCTGCAACATGCGCCGAGAGTAAGCGCACGCCAGAAACTCACCTATGTAACCGAGGTTGCACCCCGCCCTATGGTGGACCCGGGCTCCGGGCCGCCTTATTCAAGCTATTCATCCACAACCCACCACCTGCTCATGCGATCTGCATCTGCTACTACTTCAGCTTCAATGACACGCCTCTTTGCGATTGCGGCCGTCGTCTTCGTGTTGACCTTGAGGGCCGGTGATGCTCACGCACAGTTCGGCGTTGCGGCTGGAGCGAACTTCGACAGCATGAGCGACATCTCGGGCGATCGAAGTGCGACGTTCGACAACGCCTCGGGCTTCCATATCGGCGTCTTTTACGATCTGCCGCTCGGTCCGGTGGCCGTCCGCCCGGGCCTTTTCTATATGAATGTCGGGTCGTTTGATGCCGAGGCGGAAGGCAATGTCATCAACAACTTCGATCTCAATCTGATCGAGGTGCCGGTAGACGTCCGGGTGCGGATGATGATGCCGCTCATCAAGCCGTATGCCACGGCCGGACCTGTACTGCGCTTTGCCAGCTCAGGTGATGATGACTTCAGCGACTCGCTGAACAATTTCACCATGGCCGGTAACATCGGTCTGGGCGTTGAGATTGGTGCGCCGGGCGCGCAAATCCGGCTTTTCCCGGAGATACGCTACTCGTTTGGCATCTCTCGCCTGGTTGACGACGTTGACTTCTTGGGCGCCACGTTCTCGACAGAGGACAACATCCGCCTGAGCTCGTTCATGCTCCGCCTCGGCGTCGCGTTTTAACGCATACGAGGATTTCTGTAGCTGACTGCCGTTGGTAGTTGAGCGTCGGGCTTTACGCCGGTGTGACCATCAATAGGCGGGCAGTGACGAGCGTCTGTCCGAGGTGCCGCTCCGAGTGCTCGGCTGCGTGAAAAAGCATCCCCAAGACGGTTGAAGGAAGTTGCTTCCGGCCGACGCCGCGGAAATCCGGAAGGGTCACGGGGTCGATAGAGCGCAGCTCATCGATCGCCTTGTCGATATGGTCTTGTAGCGCCTGGATCAGCTCGGCCTTGGACTCGCCGGTCTCCTCAGCCTCGGAAGAGAGGTAGCGCATCTGATCGGATGAAAGCTTCTCGCCGCGCGCGTAGGTGAACAGGCGGTCGACCACGCCTGGGATATGCTTCAAGTGGAAACCGACGGATGCGACGCCGGCCGGGCGCTCCCATAATTTCTGGTCAGGGAAATCAGCGAGGATGTCGGCGATCTCCTCTTTAACCTGGAGCAATGCGTGAGCCGCAGGCTGCAGTGCGGCCGGTACGCCTTCAACGGGTCCGCGGAGCCAGACTTCGGGCTGTGCCATATCAGAATGCGTTTGATTTTGGATTGGGCGCTTTTGGATTGGGCGCTTTTGGATTGGGCGAGGTGCTGGAATGAATCGGCAGGGAGGAAGTGCCCGGCCGGGGCTCTCTCCTCTCGGGGTACCGCCGGGCGCTGCACCGGAGATGGCGGCTAATCGAGGAGACGGCCGCCGAAACTGCCGATCGAACTGTTACTGGTGAGCGTGGCGGTTGGTGCTGTGCGTCCGAAGTGTGGACGAAAGAGCGGAGGGGCAGGGCGGATGCCATCGGCGTCCCGGCGCACAGCGGTGAACGGAGGCGAGGCCGAGCCCGGTTCCCCACACAAATACGGCAATATGACTCACCGCCAGTGCTGGGACGTGATTGAAGCGGTGGAAGGACGGCGTTTTTTGGCGGTTTCGGCGGAAAAGGCAGGGATTCCCTTACAGTTCTCGCAGTGATCTCTTTACTGTGCGGCCGGAATTGGCGATTATCTTACTTGCTGTCAATCCACCGCACATTACTGCTGCACGATGTACGCATCCCTGAGACTTACTGCCACGAGAGCGTCGGCCGTCGACGCGCTTCGAGAAGAAAACGCTGCCGTTGTCGCCCAGGTGCTGGGCGTGGTGGGCTTCGCTTTATTGACGGCACTTGGCGCCCAGGTTAAGGTCTTCCTGTGGGAAGTACCGGTGACGCTTCAGACGCTGGCCATGTACGGAAGTGGCCTGTATCTGGGTTGGCGGAACGGTATGCTGTCTCAATTGCTGTATCTGGCGCTCGGACTATTGCTGCCTGTTTATGCAGGAGACACGTTTGGACCGGCCTATCTCTTCGCGGCGCCCAGTGCGGGTTACCTGCTGGCGCTTCCGCTGGCCGCAGCGGTTGTCGGGCTGTTGTCGCGCAACTGGAAGTCGCCCCTTGGCGGTGTGCTGTGTCTACTGGCGGGGTCGGCTGTGCTGTTCACGATTGGCGTCACCTGGCTGCACTTTGCCGCTGGTCATGCCACCTGGTTTGAATCGATCGACAAAGGCTGGCTGCGTTTCGTAACGTTTGACCTGCTCAAGATCGGTCTCGTTGCGGTCCTATACGCCGGTAGTCGGCGAATCCGCTCATAAGAGCAGCGTGTTGGACGGGTACGATCCTCCATCCCCCATGACAACGCGCCAGGGCGCTGACCTCCGGGTCGGCGCCCTTTTTGTTTGTGGCAACACTAT
>CAZRTY010000068.1:0-9226 GCA_964603055.1 uncultured Rhodothermales bacterium
CGGCGAGCCTGGAAGTCCTCGAAGTTGGAAATCGACGACACCTCGAGCCAGCGCTCCTGGGCTGCGCTCCAGACTTCGAGATCGTATTTCTTCGACTGGGTGAAGCCCATGTCGCCGGTGCACATCAGGAGGCGACGGTAGGGCAGGCCGAGCTGCTTTATGGCTTCTTCGGCATCTTCACGCAGGGCTTCGAGCTCGTCGTAGCTCGTCTCAGGCTTCACAAAGCGGACGAGCTCGACTTTATCGAACTGATGGAGGCGGTTGAGTCCGCGGACCTCCTTCCCATACGAGCCGGCTTCGCGCCTGAAGCACGGCGTATACGCAGCGAAGCGGCGCGGCAGGTCGCTCTCGCTCAGGATTTCGTCGCGGAAGAAGTTGGTGACCGGTACTTCGGCGGTCGGGATCATGTAGAAGCCGTCGCGTGTGACTTCGTACATGATGTCTTCCTTGTCGGGAAGCTGCCCGGTTCCGCGTGCACTGTCTTCGTTGACGACAAGCGGGCTCTGGATCTCTTCATAACCACGATCTGCGGCGAGATCGAGGAAGAAGTTGATGAGGGCACGCTGGAGGCGGGCACCCTTCCCCACATAAAACGGGAAGCCCGCGCCGGTAACTTTGGCGCCGCGCTCGAAGTCGATGATGCCGTGGCGGGCGGTGAGCTCCCAGTGGGGCAGCGCGTCGAAAGCGAAGGACGGCTTGTCGCCGATCTCAGCGGCTACCTCGTTGTCGTCGGGCGTGGCTCCAACGGGCACACTCGGGTGCGGGATGTTCGGCACATCGAGCATCAGCCTGCGCTGCGTGCTGTCGACTTCATCGGACTGCGCCTGGAGGTCTCTGACCGACTCCTTGAGCTGGGTCGATTCCTGCTTGAGCGGCTCGGCATCGTCTCGACGGCCCTCGCGCATTAGCGCGCCGATGTCCTTGGAGATGGTATTCGAGCGCGACTGGAGCTCCTGCAGACGAGTGACGATCGAGCGGCGCTTCTCGTCGAGTTCAAGGATCTGGTCGACAATGGCTTCATCGCTGCCGCCTTTATTGCGGATGGCGAGACGAACGAGATCCGGTTGCTCGCGGATACGCTGGATATCCAACATCAGTACGTTAACGGGGGTCGATGCGTGAGGTAATGGAAAGGCCGAGGCGCTGCTTGAGATCGCGGAGCGCGTGCTCAACGGGCCGCGGCTTGTAGCCGAGTTCGCTCTCGGCCTTCAAGATGATAAAACCGGTGCGGGGCGGCCGGGCTGCCGGTTGCGTAAAACGTGTAGAATCGGTCGGACTGATCAAGCTCTCGTCCAGGTCGAATTCTCGGGCGATGGTCCGCGCAAAATCGTACACCGACATGAACTCGCGGCCCGACAGGTGATACGTGCCCGTTTTATCGAACCGAATGATCCGCTCAATGCCGTCGGCCAGATCGGGTGCATACGTTGGCGTGCGCCACTGGTCGGTGACAACGTTGATCCGCCGTCCGTTGCTCAACTCGTTGATGACCCAGAGGGCGATGTTGGAGCGCGTGGCTCCTTCCGGCGTGCCGTACACGAGAACCGTCCGGGCAATGGCCCACTGATCGAGGCCCGCTATCCGAGCGGCGTTCTCACCGGCCTGCTTGCTTCGCCCATAATAATTGAGCGGGAGTGGACGAGCCTTCTCATTGTATGGCCCATCTTCACCATCGAACACGAAGTCGGTCGACACCTGTACGAGCCGCGAGCCGATCGATTTGCAGGCTCGGGCGATGTTCTCAACGGCGTCGGCATTGATCTGCCAGCAGAGATCCCGCTTCTCCTCGCACTCATCCACCTGCGTCATGGCCGCACAGTTCACCACAACGTCCGGCGTAAAGTCCTGGAAGAGCCGATTCATCTGCTCGGCATCGGTGATGTCGAGGGGCACGTACCCACCGGCACCTCCGCTATAACGCGGCACAGGGTCGCGCCCGGTGGCCAACACGTCATACATCGGGTTCTTGCTCATCGTAGCGACGAGCTCTTGCCCGAGCATGCCATTGGCTCCCGTTATGAGTACGCGGCTGTACAGCATTTTGTGGTGTGGAACAGAGGGTCAGTAAGTACGGCAGTGCGAAGCGCGCCCATATTCATCAGGCGCATTTCCGCCTATGCGGCATCACGGCTCAACACCGACGCGGGGTAATCGGTTCGCGTTGCGCGAATACTAGAGCCTGAAATTCCGGCGTTCTAAAAATAGTATCGCAGGCCGACGCCGCCGCCAATGTCGCTGTTAGTGTCGGGAACGAGGCTCAGGCGGGGCGTCAGCTGGAGGTATACCTCGAACCTGTCAGCAAAGAAGTTGAGTCCGAAGTTACCGCTCACACCGACCCTCACCTTGTTCTCACGGCGGTCATGGACATCGATAAAGCCGCCCGGCCCCAGATAAAAGTTCAGCGGCGAGCCATTGATCGGCCGCTCGTAGAGGCCATGCACATTCACGAAAAGGTGATCGTCGAAATCCCACGACGCCAGCAGATCGTAAGCAAAGCCCGCCCGCTGGTAAGCTTTCAGTGTCAGGCCGCTATTATCACCAATATGGCCACCAATGCCGAAGGAGCCGGCGGGTGTGTTCGTCTGCGCGTAAGCGGTGGATACGCCGCAGCAAAGCACGGCGATGGCTATGATTGTTCTCATTTGGGAAGTGGAAAGACTGCTTACAGAAAGATGCGCGGAGCTTCTCAGGCGCCGGCGTCAGAGATCGACGTCACGAGATCGCGGATCAGGGTGGCGTCCTGAATATCGATCCGACCCGAGAGCAACAGCCTCAATTCGCGTCGCCGAACTGCGCCGTTATACCGTTCCCGTTCTTCATCCGTTTCGGGGATGATCTCCGGCACAGCCATCGGACGTCCATCGGCGTCAACAGCGACGAAGGTAAAGTAGGCCTGATTGCACTTGCGCTTCGTGCGTGCCCGTGGATTCTCGGCCCAGACGTTCAGTTCGATCTCCATCGATGTGTTGAACGCCCGGTTCACCTGGCTTTCGATGATGACGACATCGCCTTCATGGATCGGCGCTTGGAACGTGACCGAGTCGACCGCAGCGGTGACGCACACCTGATTTGCGTGCCGCTGTGCCGAGATTGCCGCGGCGACGTCCATCAGATGAAGCAGCCGCCCGCCCATCATGTTACCCAGACCGTTCGAATCGTTCGGCAGAACGATCTCGGTCATCACGCAACGCGATCGGGCAACGGTCTTGGTCTCAGGCATCGACAACGGACGTAAAGTTTAGAAGTTGGGACCGGCCGTACTCTTTTTCAGCAGCACAGATTCAGGAGCCGGCCCCGCAATACGGCACCAAATATCGCTTAACGAGCCGTCCGATCGTGTGAAATGTCCGGTCAGGAGGGTTGCCCTCTTTTTCCTGAGAAGGACTCCCTGACCGACCTGCGGGGAAATCCCGCGACTTCTTGCGGACCGTAGTTCGCCAGCACATCCGAAGGTATCATGCGTTAGCAAGAACCATCCGGTGCTGACGATGACGATATACGAGCGGTTAGAGCATGATTTGCCTGCAATCCTGGACGAGGCGTGTGCGGCGTTGTCTTACCGCAGGCTGCCGCATTATAACGCATGCGATGAGGCTGAGAACCGGGTTCGCCTGGAACACCTTCTGAAGGTTGTCCATCAGGCCTTAGTGGCTCAAAACCTCATTCCCATTGCGCAATATTCGGAGGATGTGGCGCGAGCTCGCTTCGAGGCTGGTTATGGTGTGGATGAAGTCCAGGCCGCCTTCAATGCGTTGGAGTCAGCGCTGTGGAGGTGGGTGGAGCGGCGGCTGCCGACGAGCGAGCACGTGGCGGCGCTCGAGCTGATCAGCAGCGTACTCGGCGCAGGCAAGGAGGCCCTCGCGACGAACTTCGTGGCCATGGCGCGCTCCAGCGTGGCACAGCGGATCAACACCATGGCGTTGTTCGCAGGAACGTAGGCCGGAGCGACGGTCTCGTCCCATTCAAGCGGACTGAACTCATATAGCGCAGGATGCAACGAATCTGTAGAGCCTGGGCGGTTTGATGTTACGCTCGGCGGGTCTCACTTGCCGTCGCGGTCATGACGGCATACAATCGGCCGTCCTTTACCACGACTATCATCCGTCAATGTCCGCCGTACTCGCCGTTGCCGCAGTTCTCTTGCTGCTTTATATGTTGAACTACCTCAGCTACAGGATTTTGAAGCGCCGAATTTTGGAGCGGCAGGCGTGGGATCTCAACATTTGTTGCGGCAAGACCGACGGCGGTGGCGTCAATGCGGATGTCGTTCAACATGCCGACGTACCGAATTTTATACAGGTCGACATCGAGAACCTGCCGTTCGCCGACAAACAGTTCGAAACTGTGCTGTGTTCACACACCATTGAGCACGTCGACGATCCCGAACTCTTTTTTGCGGAGCTGCACCGAGTAGGGGAGAAGGTGACCATTGTTCTACCACCACTCTGGGATGTATCGGCCGCGCTCAACCTGCTCGAGCACAAGTGGATCTTCCTCACGTTCAAGAAGGAACACACCACGCTTCCGCCGTACATTCCGCTGCCCTTCGCCGGGCTCATCCAGAAGCGGATCGGCCAGCGAATGCACGCCTGACGCACAGGCACCAAAAGCGGGATTCAGTCGAACAGGTCGTCGATTGATAGACCGCCGGTCGGCTCCGAGCTGCGGACAATCGCCACGATCGCGGCGTGCGGAATGATGAGGTAGTCGGTCTCTTCAAACTGGATCTCGAGCGCGTCTTTCTTAAGGAAGAACGCATGGTCGCCCTTCTGCGCCTGAAGCGGGAGGTACCGCACCGCCTCTTTGTCCGTCGACCATGGCTCGCCCGAATATTCCGGGTTCGGAATCACGTATCCCGGCCCTACCTTCACCACCCGGCCGCTGCGGATCTTCTCGCGCTCCATCACGGTGGCAGGCAAATACAAACCGGCCTGCGTCTGCCGGTCTCCTTCATCGGGCGCAATCAACACCCGATCGCCGACCATTATGAGTTCATTCATCGAGCCTGACTATCGTTTGGAGGCCGGACTACAGCCATTGTTTACGGAAGCACTTCGTATGATGCGCCGCCTATTGTGTTCTCCAAGAGTCGGTTGATTTCGCCGGAGCAACGCTTTCTTACCCAGCATTTTTGTGTCTTCTGATTTGTTCTACGCCGACCTCCACATTCACACAACCGCGTCCGATGGGCTGTTGACGCCCACAGAGATCGTCCGCGAGGCGGCGGTTGCCGGCGTGCGCTGCCTTGCCGTGACGGATCATGACACGGTGGCGGGTCTCGGCGAGGCCGCCAACGAAGCGAAGCTCATCGGGCTCGAGTTTGTGCCGGGGATCGAGGTCAGCGCCTGGCGTCACGGCCGCGAGATTCATGTGTTGGGATATGACGTCGACGCGGAATCCGCGGTCTGGCCGGATTACGAGCGGCGGATGATGGATATGCGGAGGGAACGCGCCTACGAAATGGTCGACCGCTTGCAGAGCCTGGGAAAGGATCTGCAGCATTCGGATCTCGATCGGATCGTGGGCGATGCCATGCCGGGGCGGCCGCATGTTGCACGGGCGCTCGTGGAGAAGGGCCTCATTGCAAGTATGCATGATGCGTTTGCCGCGTATCTCGGGGATGGGCGCCCGGCCGATGTCCCCAAGAAAGCTGTGGACTATCGAGACGTCATCGACATGATTCACCGTGCCGGCGGCATCGCCGTGCTTGCGCACCCGGCACATCGTTTTACCGACTACGACCTCTCCGAACTGCGGGGCCATGGTCTCGACGGGGTAGAGGTTGTGCATCCGTCACATCCCCCAGATCTAACGGAGTATTACGCGAACGCGGCGCGCCGTCATGGGTTGATCCCAACGGGAGGATCGGATTATCATGGCTCCGCTGGTGGCCAGGTGCCAACGATCGGCAGTTTCGGAGTTGCAGAGGACGTGGTGAAGGAGATCCGGCAACGCGCCGCGGCGTACAGAGCGCCCTCCCACAACTAATTTACCTCAAGATATCAGGCCTACTTCAGGGGCTTTACATATGCCGGACGTTATCGAAGGACATCTCTCGGGAGACGGGCACCGCATCGGAATTGTGGTGAGCCGCTTCAATGATTTCATCACGCAGCGGCTGCTCGATGGCGCGCTCGATTCGCTGCGCCGCCACGGCGTTGATCTTTCGGAGGTGTCCGTGGCGTGGTGCCCCGGCTCGTTCGAGATCCCGGTGACGGCGAAGAAAATGGCCGAGAGCGGCCGCTTCGACGCTGTCATTTGCCTCGGCGCCGTCATCCGCGGTGCTACGGCTCACTTCGATTATGTGGCCGGCGGGGTGGCAGGCGGCGTCGCTCGTGTGGCTGAAGACTCGGGTATCCCCGTCGTTTTCGGCGTCATCACGACCGACACCATCGAGCAGGCCATCGAGCGCGCAGGCACGAAATCAGGCAACAAGGGCGCGGAGTCAGCCGTCACCGCGATAGAGATGGTTAATTTGCTTCGTCAAATTTAACTTGCACACATCCACCTCGCTTCCAGCTCCGCCTATCGATCGACGGGTACCACGCTTCTTGCCTCAACCTTCAGGGGACCCCGTCATCATGTCTTCGAAGCCGCCGTACGTCGCCGAGATGCCACAACGAATCGTGCTGGTTCTCGTCGTCTTTCTGGTCTTGATCGCCCTCCCGGCCGGCGCGTTTGCGCAGTCGTGGGAGGTCCACACATCCTTCCGCGAAACGAGCTCGATTACGGCATCAGACGATGCTATCTGGGCGGGCACCAGCGGCGGCGTCTACCGCTATGACCTCGCCACCGGCGAGAAATCTCGCTACACGGTTGCCGAGGGTTTGCACGGTGTATCGGTGACGGCCGTCGCCTACGATGGCCAGAATGATGTGCTGTGGGTGGGCTACGCCGACGGCGTGCTCGACCGCCTGAATGTCATCAACGGCACCGTTCGGTCCTTTTACGATATCCAGCGGAACGACCGCTTCCCCATGCGTGGGGTGAACCGGCTGGTGGTAAGGGGCGACCTCCTGTACGTGCTCACGCAATTCGGAATCGTCGTCTACGACACCGACCGGCTCGAGGTGCGCGATACCTATTCCCAGCTCGGCATTGGTTCGACGGCCGGGGCGTCGGTTACCGACATGGTGTGGCGCGAGGAGGGAGGCGTGCCGTACCTGGCGGTATCAACGAACGAACAGCTCGTAATGGCGCCTGTGGACGCGCCCAACCTTCAGGATCCTGCCGCGTGGCAGGTGCTCGCAGCCGCTCCACAAGGCCAGTCGTTGCTCAGCGCCGCCGCCCTGAACGGCGACATCTTCCTCGGGGCGTCGAACGGCGTGTATATGTGGAGGTCGGGCTCAACATCACTCGAGCGGCTGGCCGACGTGAATGACGTTCGCAGTATCGTAGTGACGGATGGGCGGCTCTACGCGGCAGATCGCTTCGGCGTCAACGAAATCACCGCATCGGGCGGCCGACGGCGCGTCAATATCGAGGGATACGGTGCTCCACGGGCGCTCTATGCGCAGGATGGGCTGCTGTGGGTAGGGGATGGGGAAGCCGGGGCCGCCGCGGTGCCGATCCCGTTCTCCTCGGCGAGTGCCGGTGTTCCGGAAGTTGCCGACATCCACCCGGATGGGCCCTACCACGGCCTGTTCAGCGAGATGCTGGTGGATTCCGACGGCAATCTGTGGGCGGCAGGCGTGCAGGCAAGCGGGACGGGTGTGTACCGGATGACGCCCGAGGGGCGGTGGACGAGCTTTGTCGGCGCCGAGGTGCCGGAGTTCTCGGGCCGCTCGAACTTTACCCGGATTGCAGAGGCGCCCAATGGAGACATCTGGGCGTCGTCCATTGGGTCCGGTCTGGCGCACATCGCTCGCGACGGCGATATCATGATGTATGATCCGTCGAACTCACCGCTCATGGGCCCCGACCCCGCGAGCAATTACATCCAGATGCGAGGTGTGGCGGTTGATTCGCGTGGGACGGTATGGTCGACGAGTGCGCTGTCGAGCCGGCCTGTGATGGCGTTACAGTCGGATGGGACGTGGGTCGAGACGCCGCCACGGTGCGGTTTCAACCTGAACTCGTTCGTCCCGGATCGCATTTTTATCGACTCGTTCGGCGTAAAGTGGTTCACAGTCGCCGCGTCGACAAATCTCCGTCTGTTGCGCGGTGTGCTGGTGTTCGACTCGGGCGCGTCGCTCGATGACGGCAGCGACGACGCGTGCCGCTTCTTCGACCGCGAGGGTACGGAACACGGTATCGGCTTGCCGTCGACCGTCGTGAATGAGGTGACGGAAGACCGCGATGGGCGCATCTGGCTCGCCACGGATCTGGGCCCGGCGTACACCACCAACAGCCGCCTCATCGCGCAGTCGGAGGGCGAACTGTTCATCTGGCCGCAGTACGCCGACCGCGACGAAGGCATCTATCTCTTGCACGGCGTTCAGATCAACACCGTAGCCGTCGATCCCTCGAACCGCGTCTGGCTCGGCACGGATCACGGCGCATACCTGGTTCAGGATGTTGCAGGAGGTGGGTTCGAGATCGTCGAACACTTGCGGTCGGGCGACACGCCGCTGTTGTCCGACGTCATCCAGCATATAACGATTGATGGCAGCACGGGCATCGTCTATTTCATGACCGACCGCGGACTCGTTAGCTACCAGAGTTCGGCGATCAGCCCTTCGCCGAGTGCGGAGGATCTGTTCGTCTATCCCAATCCGGTGCGCGTAGGAGCCGGGGCGCCGCCGACGGTGCACATCCGCGGACTGGTTGAGGCGACGGATCTACGCATCGTGACGGCGTCGGGCGAGCTGATGGCGTCGATGGAGACGCGCGGCGGGCAAGCAACGTGGGATCTCCGCGATCGCTCGGGGCGCGTCGTGCCGTCGGGGATGTATCTTGTGATTGCGGTCGGCAAGAACGGGGAGGGGCGCGCGACCGGTAAAATCGCGGTCATCCGTTAGGCAGGCGGCGTTTCAATTTAAGTTCACTGGAACTCGCCGCCGGATGAAAGTATATTGCCGTTCTTCTGACATCATGGTGGCCGTAGCTCAGTTGGTTAGAGCGCCAGGTTGTGGCCCTGGAGGTCGGGGGTTCAAATCCCCTCGGTCACCCTGCGGGCCGTCACGACGGTCTGAAGCAGTACACTGCCGCGTTCGTCTAGGGGTCTAGGACGCCGGCCTTTCACGCCGGTAACACGGGTTCGAATCCCGTACGCGGTACGTTTCAA
>CAZRTY010000069.1:0-9186 GCA_964603055.1 uncultured Rhodothermales bacterium
TCCGTCGACATCCGGCATCATGAAGTCGGTCACGACGAGGTCGAACTCGCTCTTCTTGAGCTCCTCCATCGCCTGGACGGCGCTATAGCAACTGGTGATCTCCATCCCCTTGCGGGTAAACAGACGATCGAACAGACTATGCAAAAGGTGCTCGTCGTCGACGAAGAGGATCCTCGGCTGAGCCATATTATCGCTGCGGATTAGAGAACAGAAGCTGCCGCGTTCACGGAGACACCCTTCCCCACGATTTTCGCGTGGGACGGCGTTCGGAAAATCACAATATGGTCCGGCACGCGTACAGGTTTCAGCCTGACTTCCGACCTTCAAAATCAGGTGATACAACACCTTACGTCAAGCCCGACTACCGTGGCCGCAACATGACGTGAAATACGCGGCCGCTAAGTAAGTAACAACTTACCCGACAACATCTCCACCATCATCACACGGAAGATGCATCGTAAAGCGAACGCCGGTCTCAGAATCGTTCGTTGTTAGCTCCAGATCTCCGCCGTGGGCCTGCGCAATTCGGCGAGCAATGGGAAGCCCGACGCCGAGGTTGTGTGCCTTGGTTGTGTAGAACGGCCTGAAGGCATGCCGGGCGACTTCCTCATTCATCACTCCCGGATTCGTCACGTGCACGGCGACTCGTTGACCCGCATCCTCCACCATCACCTTGATGATATCCTCGGCCGCCGTCGCGTCGGCAGCGTTCTGGACGAGCACGAGCAGCGCTTGCCGGATGAGCATCCGGTCGACGGAGACGTAGGCCTCGCCGCCGAAAAGAAAATCGACGCGGTCGATAACATCGTCGCCAACGGCCGCAGCCAGGTCATCGATGACCGTGCTCGTGCGCACGCGCGACATAACCGGCGAGACAGGCTGAGCGAACATCTGGAGATCCGCCAGAATCGATTCGATTCGTGCCGCTCCTTCGAAGATGCGTAACGCAAGCTCCCGCTGCTCGCGGTCGACGAGCGTGTCGGCAAGAAGGTCAGTGAAGCCTTCGATCGTCGTCACGAGTCCGCGGATACGATGACCGAGGATGAGGGCCATATCGGCCATCGTCTGCGGATCTACGGCTCCGCCGCCAGTGCCGGATGCGCCTGTTATAGACTGAGTTTCCAACGGTCGAAGGTGTATCGGGAGGTTGCCTGAGCTCTGAATAGAGAGACCGATTGCACGGCTCAATTATTGTCCGACAAAGGATGTGCCACGGCATAATCACGTGCCATGATGATCGTGCGAAACCTTCCACGGGTGCTACGGCAATTCTTTCCCCGGCGCGGCCAATTTTCCCAAACGAAGCTTTTCGCCACCGTGCGTCGCAGAGTGCAGCGGCCGGTAAATCGTGCAAATAATGCACGGGAGGGGGATAAGCGAAGTAGTCGAGGGTGATGGCACGGTGGTTGAACAGCCGCCAACCCGACGTCACAATCTTGTTTTCTCTTATGGAACCCTCAAAGCTGAAAATCCTCTCGCAGGCGATGCAGGCTTACACCTGGCGTTCGCAGGCGGTTACGGGCAACCTCGCCAACCTGGACACGCCGGGCTATCAGCGCGTCGGTGTCTCGTTTGAGGAAACGCTGCAGAACGTGCGCCGCGGGCTCCAGGCCACGCGCCAGCCCGAGGATGTATCGCCGAGAATGCAGGTGGAAGAGGCGCCGCCCGTTCTGGAAGACGAACTGATGGAGCTGGCCGACACTCAGATGCGCACCCAGCTGGCCACGCGCGCGCTCCGCGAACACTTCGACCTGATGCAAACCGGCATCACAGGTCGCACCGCTTGATTCTGACGCGCCATGCTCATCAATAAACAATTTACTGTTTTCCGCACGGCCGCACGTGGACTCGAGGCGCAGCGCATTGCGCTCGGCGCGGCGACGGAGAACATCGCCAACGCCAACACCACGCAGACGGACGAAGGCACGCCGTACGCCATCAAGCGCACGGTGCAGGAATCCGAGAACGAACGCTTTGCTCGCTTCGGCCGGATGCTCGATCGGATGAAGAGCGACGTTCAGACGTCCAACCCGCGCCACATCTCGGAGAACTCGATGAAGCGCCGGTTGCCGCAAGCCGAACTCGGTCCGGTGACTGAAGTGGTGGAAAACGAGCAGCTGCGTGCGGAATTCGACCCGACGCATCCGCACGCCGATGAGAACGGATACGTCTATTACCCGGATGTGAACGTCGTCGAAGAGATGACGCGCATGATCTCGGCCAACCGCATTTACGAAGCCAACCTCTCAGCCGTGCAAGCGGCCAAGGAGATGATTAAGCGGACCCTCGAAATCTGAAGGTCAATATGAACTACGGCATAAACGCATATCGCGCGGCAGGCATTCCCAAGTTTGAGCCGCAAACACAAGACGCACGGCCCGTGAGGCAGCCCGCCGAACAGGTCACGACGGCTGCATCGCTGCGGCCTGCGTCGCACGAAGGACTGAATACCGACGAAAGCGCCATGATCGATCGGTACTTCCCTCCTTCCGAGGAAATGTCGCTCCGCATCTACGGTCCAGGGCAGGGCTCGAAGCAGCTCAACCCCGGCGCCGTCGGTGGCCGCCTCGACCTGCGCGGATAACGTGCTCGACCTATGAATATCGCACAGTTACAACGACTTCGAACGCAGGGCCTGGGCGACGGCGGCAATCTGCCGCAGCCGAAAGGCACCGGCGACTCATCATTTGCCGACACGCTGCGCGACGCCGTGGGCGAGGTGGATGGCTTGAATAAAGCCGCCGATGAGCAGATCGAAGCGTTCGTAGCGGGGGAGCAGGAGAACCTGCACGAGGTGATGATTGCGATGAACCAGGCGAAGCTCTCGTTCCAGCTCATGACGGAGGTTCGCAACAAGATGCTTGAGACCTATCACGAACTGATGCGGATGCAGGTCTAACGTCTGTTTCCCATTAACCGGAACTACGTCTCCGGCCATCACCCAGCCGGATAACAAACCTTAACTCCGCACCCCTTCTCATCCGAATGAACGGCTTCACCCAGAATATCGCCGAGTTCATAAAAGGACTCACGCTTGGCCAGAAAGGCGCCCTTGCCGCTGTCGTGATCGGTGCGGTCGCGCTGCTCTCGGGAGTAGCCTACTGGGCCAACAAGCCGGATTACGCGCTGCTCTTCGGCAGCCTCGGACCCGAAGACGCCAACCGGGTGGTTGAGACGTTGCAGTCGGAGCGCGTCAAGTATCAGATCCGCGACGCCGGCGGCTCGATTTACGTGCCTCGCCAGGATGTGTACGAACTGCGGCTGCGCTTTGCCGGCCAGGGCGTCGTGTCTGACGGCCCCGTGGGCTATGAGCTCTTCGACGGCGGCACGGTGGGCATGACCGACTTCATGCAGAAGCTGAACTTGAAGCGGGCGCTCGAAGGTGAGCTCGCGCGGACGATCTCGTCGGTGCGGCAGGTCGATATCGCTCGTGTTCACCTCGTGATTCCTGAGCGGAGTCCGTTTCGCGAGACGCAGGCCTCCCCCACGGCGTCCGTTGTCCTCCAGCTTTCCGGCTCGGCTCGGCTCTCGGCCGAACATATCGAAGGAATCACGGCGCTTGTATCCGGCGCCGTCGAAGGCCTCGACCCGGCGCAGGTCACGGTGCTCGATACGCGCGGAAATATGCTGTCGAACCCGGCGCGTGCCGAAGGCGAAACAGCCGAGACCTCGAACCAGCTCAAGCAGCAGCGGGCCATCGAGCAACATCTGACGGAAAAAGGTCAGTCGATGCTCGACCAGATCCTCGGCCCCGGCAACTCGCTGGTCCGGGTGGCGGCGTCGCTTGATTTTTCGCGCGAGATCTCTGAGCGCGACTTGATCGACCCCGAGAGCGCGACCGTCGTGAGTGAAGAGCGGCTGGATGAAGAAGGCGGCTTCGACATGGGCGCATCGGCTTCCTCATCGATTCGAAACTATGAGATCAGCCGCACGCGCGAGCGCTCTGAAAAATCCGTCGGCGGGGTTTCCTACCTCACCGTATCCGTCATCCTCAACTATAAAAAGACTGAGGGAGAAGACGGCGAAGTCATTTTCACGCCGTACGCCGACACCGAGATCAGCGAGATCGAGGCACTGGTGCGCAATGCCGTAGGCTTCAACCCCACGCGAGGAGACCAGGTCACGACGCATCAGACGCGGTTCGACACCTCCGTAGATCAGCGGATCGCCGATGACATCCGCGAACAGCGCCGGCGTGAACAGCTCGAGCTCTACCTGCGCTACGGACTCATGCTGCTCGCAATCGGCGTGGCCGTATGGCTGATCCTCTCCGCCACGCGCCGCGTGACCAAGGCCGTAGAAAGTGGCCAGCCGATCCTGTTGAAGGACCGGATGCGTCCGGGCGAGATCAGTGGCGACGGCGCACAGGCGCAGCCCAGCCTGGTCGGTGCCGATGATGACGATGACGAAGAGTACGTGCTGGTCGACGACGTCTATACCTCGAAGCTCTCACCCGAGGCAAAGGCTCGATTGAAGGCCAAGCACGTGATGTTCGAAGAAATGAAGAGCCAGGTGCTCGCCCATCCTGAAGAAGCGGCCGACATCTTCCGCTCGTGGCTGGTCGAGAGCAACAACTAAACGACAGATCCCCAGAGGCTCATGACAGAAGCAGCTACCGCCGCGATCAATCAGCGACCCAACCCCGCGCCTCCAATGAGTGCGGGCGGCGAGCAGACGGTTTCCGGTGCGCGCAAAGCGGCTATCACGCTCATCGCACTGGGTACTGAGGCGGCCAGCCTCGTGCTGAAGAACATGCGCGACGACGAGGTCGAGAAGATCACCGTCGAGATTGCCCGTGCCCGCAATATCTCAAGTGATATTGTGGAAAGCGTGCTGATGGAATTCCGCGATATGGGCATCGCGCGGGACTATGTGGCCCAGGGCGGTGTGTCATTCGCTCGCGAGGCGCTTGAGTCCGCGCTCGGCCCACGCCGCGCCGATGAGATCATGATGCGTGTGGAAGCGGCGATGGAAGTTTCGGCCTTCCACCTGCTGCAGACCGTCGAGACCTCTCAGCTTACCAACTTCCTTCAGAACGAGCATCCGCAGACGGCAGCGCTCATCCTCGCGCACCTGAACCCGCGGAAAGCGGCCGACATCATCTCGGGCATCGAGCTTGAGCTTCAGAACGAAATCATGTACCGGCTCGCGACGATGGGTAAGACCTCGCCCGAGCTGTTGCGCGACATCGAGGAGGTCATCCGCCAGCAGATTGGCTCCGTCATCGGTACCGAGCTCAGCGCAACCGGCGGTATCGACACCGTGGCTCAGATCCTCAACAACTCGAGCCGCAGCTCTGAGCGCGTCATCATGGATGCGATCCGCGACCGCGACGCCGAGCTTGCCGCCAACATCAAGAGCCTCATGTTCGTCTTCGACGATCTCATCCATGTGTCGGATCGCGATCTGCAGCGTCTCTTGATGGAGGTCGATCAGAAGGAGCTCTCGCTTTCGCTCAAAGCCGTCAGCGAGGATCTCAAGAACAAGCTGCTTCGCAATGTGAGCGAGCGCGCCGCGGCGATGATCGTGGAAGAGATGGATTTGATGGGGCCGGTGCGCGTGCGCGACGTCGAGGAGGCGCAGCGCCGCATCATCGAGATCGCCCAGTCGATGGAGGATCAGGAAGAGATCACGTTGTCGCGCTCGAACGAAGACGTGCTCCTGTAAGCAATGAACGCTCGCATCCTCCGCAACATATCGCCCGAACTCTTCGATCTGGAATCGTTCGACGAGGTCCCGCGCGTGCGTCCGAGTGTGATTCGCGACGCCGACGTCGACCTCGGACCGAAGGAGGCCACATATCCGCGCAACGGCGTCTTGCCGGCCGGCGCAGCCACAATCAGCGCCGAACCTTTCGACGTCTCGCTGGAACTGCTGAAGGCCGACTTCCCCGTCGAGGATCACCAGGAAGATGAGCCCGTCGAGGTCGAGCCGGACGCCGAGCAGATCCGCGCGGCCCTCGATGCGGAATGGGAGCAGCGGCTTGCCGAGACCGAGGCGCGTGTGCGTGAAGAAGCATATCAGGAAGGACGCGCCGCCGCTGAAGAAGAACTTCGCGCATCCATCGAAGAAACGCGCACAGCTATCACCTCGGGCCTCGAGCAACTTAACGAGGCCATCCGGGCGCATCTCAAAGACCTGGAGCCACTCGTCGTTGAGTTTGCACTCGACGTTGCAGAGAGCATCCTCGCCGATGAACTGACCGATGGAGCAAAGCGAGCCGCCGAGCAAGACCTTGCCCGCGCGGTCGAACAGCTTGCCGGCGACGGCGCCATCGATGTGTATGTGCATCCCGTCGACCTGCTCAGGCTCCAGGAGAGCGGATTCGTCGGGCAGGTCTCGGGGGCGATCTCCGGCATACGCTGGCACGCGGATGATGCCATGGAAGAAGGCGACTGGAGCGCTAAGTCGTCGATGGCCGCGGTGCGTCGTGTGCGGGCGGAAATGCTCAACGGAATCCGCGAGCGGCTCGACCTCGACCGAAACGTGCCGGAGGAATTGTAATGGGATTTCTGAACCACGCCATCCAGCAGACTTCGACGGCAACCATGCCGCCCATACCGTTCGGGCGGGTGCAATCGGTGGTCGGACTGCTGATTGAAGCGAGCGATGTCAACGCAGCCGTCGGTGAGCTCTGCCATATTTACGAGCACGACCATCCCGACAGCCGGCGTATCCGTGCGGAAGTCGTGGGCGTCCGTGGCCGGACGTCCGTTCTGATGCCGCTCGAAGAAACAGCCGGCCTCCGCGCCGGATGCTTCGTGCAGCGCTCCGACCTCCCGCTGACCGTCCGCGTTGGGGATGCTCTGCTCGGCCGCGTCATCGATGCCAACGGCCGCCCGCTCGACGACAAGGGTCCGCTTGCGCTGCCGGATTCCCGGCCCGTGCATTCGGCACCTCCCTCCCCCATTGGCCGCCGGATGATCCAGGATCCACTGTACACAGGCGTCCGCGCCATCGACGGATTCCTGACACTCGGCAAAGGGCAGCGCATCGGCATCTTTGCCGGATCGGGCGTCGGAAAAAGTACGCTCCTCGGCATGATCGCTCGTCAGGCGCGCGCCGATGTCAACGTGATCGCGTTGATCGGTGAACGAGGCCGTGAAGTGCAGGAGTTCATCGCTGACAACCTCGGCGAAGAAGGACTGCGCAACTCGGTTGTGGTCGCCGTGACGGGTGACCAGGCAGCGATGAGCCGCGTCAAAGGTGCGAGCGTGGCGATCGCCATCGCCGAGCATTTCCGCGACGCCGGGCTCGACGTCATGCTGATGATGGACTCGGTGACGCGCGTGGCGATGGCTCAGCGCGAGATCGGGCTTGCCGTCGGCGAACCGCCCACCACACGCGGTTACACGCCGAGTGTTTTCGCGCTCCTCCCCCGCTTACTCGAACGCGTAGGCGCCGGAGAAAAAGGCTCCATCACCGGCATCTTCACCGTGCTCGTCGACGGCGACGACATGAACGAGCCCATCGGCGACGCCGTTCGAGGCATCGTCGACGGTCACATCGTGCTCTCACGAAGCCTCGCTCACGCCAACCACTTCCCCGCGATCGACGTGCTGCAAAGCGTGAGCCGCGTGATGCCTCGCGTTACCGATGACACCCAGCGCGACGCCGCCGGACATCTGCGCTCGCTCATGTCGGCCTACCGCGATGCCGAATCGCTCATCCGGATCGGCGCCTATAAGTCCGGCACTGACCCGCTGACTGACAACGCCATCCGCGCGATCGACGACATCAACAAAGTGTTGCGCCAGGGCATGGGCGACACGCCCATCGACGACGTTGCCTCGGTGCTGACCGATCTGGCACGGAGCCACGGTGCCAGTCTGAATTAACCTTCTTGAAGAATGACGCCATCCGCACGCACTCTCGATATCCGGTGATTTCGGCCGGCTCTTTGCAATAACTGTCAGCTCATCCTTTACACGCGATTTCCCACCCATGTCGGGCAAGAGTTTCCACTTCTCACTTGATAGCGTTCTGCAGCTCCGCAAGCACGAAACGGAGATGGTACGCCGGCGGCTGCAGGATGCAGCGGCTGCGCTTCGCCGGGCCGAACACGCTGCCGAGCAAGCGGAAAATGTGCTCTCTGATCGCATCCAGGCCGATTTACCGGCGGGTGCAGGTGGCGTGGCATCGTTTCAGCGTCTGGCGGGATTCCGCGAAGACGCCCGCAGAAAACTGAACGAGGCCAAACGCAAGATCGAGGTACTGTCTGCACGCGAGGAAGAAACGCGGCGTGAGCTCGTTCTGCGGCGGCAGGAAGAAGAGTCGCTTGAGCAGCTCTACCAGGAGGAAAAGGCTGCCTTCGAGAAGACGCAGGAGGAAGCCGAGATGGCCTTTCTCGATGAGCAGGCCGTGACCACGTATAACCGTCAACGCTTCGCGCAACGATGAAAAGGATCCTTCTATATGCAGGGATCGGCGTGATCTCGTTCGTGGCGAGCCTGGTGGGACTCTACTTCGCCATGCCGCTGCTCCAGCCGGATGAAGTCGAGATGACCCGCCGTCAGATCGACAGCCTCGCGTCCCTTCGCTCGATGACAGACAGTTCTGATATCGTGCTGCGCGATACGCTGGCCGATGCCGAGCCACTCGTGCTGCTGACGGGTGAGGTATCCGCCGGTCTCGACACGCTCAACGTGATCCCGATCGAAGAGCATCCACGATACGCGGCGCTCACCGACTCATTGACGCAGGCCAGGGCAGATCATCAGCGCGTGGCTTCGGTCGAGGCTGAACTCCGGCAACGGATTGCCGCGCTCGAGGAAGACCTTGCCACCGCCGGCATCGCACGCGCCGACGCAGGTGAGGTCAGCTCTGCGCTGTCGCGGCTCGAGGAAGACGAACTCGGCGGCATCCTCGGCTCTCTCGAAGATCGCGCCGTGCGTGTTGTCTACGACGAAGCCTCGCCACGCAACCGAACCAAAATTCTGCGCTCGCTGCCGCCACAACGCGCGGCCGGCCTCGTGCAGCGCATGCTTGCCAACGACGGATCGGGCTCGAAAGTCGTCCCGACCGGTGCATCCTCCGACTTCTCCCCCAGCGCGCCATGAACGTGCCCATCATTACGCAACTGCTCGGCGGCCGGAACGCCGAGGTCGACGCGTCGGAAGCGGGTCGGCGTGGATCAAAGCTGGCAACTTCTTTTGCCGACATGATCCGGGCCGCGCTCGGGCGCCG
>CAZRTY010000070.1:0-9116 GCA_964603055.1 uncultured Rhodothermales bacterium
TTCCAGTTGGCCGATGGTTTGTTCAGGTTCGACAGAGCAATAACTCCGGAGACTATGCTTTTACGTTTGCAAAACAGCTTCGCGTCGATGACCCGTTTGGGTCAGGAGCAGGAGCGGACGGCCAACAACCTGGCCAACGCCAACACGGTCGGCTTCAAACGCGACCGCACATTCGTGGCAGCATTCAACGAGCGGCTCGACAACGAAGGCGCCCCGCAGAGCGACCGCATGACCACGCAATGGGCCGACATGGAGATGGGCACGTTCGAGGCGACGGGCAATCCTCTCGATGCCGCGCTTCGATCCGACGGCTTCTTCGTCGTCGCCGATGAGAACGGCGCCGAGCGCTACACGCGCGCCGGCCGGATGACGCCGGACGCCGATGGCATCCTGCGCGACCCGACCGGCCGCATGATCATGGGCGAGAACGGGCCGATCGCTATCCCTCCCGCCGGCGGTGCGATCACGATTTCGCCGAACGGGGATGTCCGCTCCGGCGATCAGCTCGTCGGGAAGCTCCGCGTAGTCACCTTCCAAGATCCGATGCAGCTCGAGCGGGCCGACGGCGCCACGTTCATGGCGCTCAACCAGCAGGCCATCGACCTCGATGAGCCCAACGTGATGCAGGGCTATATCGAAACCAGCAACGTCGACGTCATCGGTGCGATGACCGAGATGATCCAGCATTTCCGCCTGTTCGAAACGCAGCAGAAGATGCTTCAGACGACCGATCAGGTGCTCGCCGGCGTCACGCGAGACCTCGGCCGGTTCTGATTTTATTCATCCCAACACTGAATCATTATGCTTCGCGCGCTCCGCACAGCGGCTCTTGGTATGAGCGCCCAACAATCGGGCGTCGATAACATTGCCAACAACCTCGCTAACGCAAATACGACCGGATTCAAACGGTCGACCATTGTTTTTCAGGACTTGCTCTACCAGCAGGTACAGGCCGCCGGCCAGGATGAATCGGCAGGCGGTGCGCCACCGGCCACGCTTCAGATGGGCAACGGCGCGGCGCCGGTCGCAACGGTCCGCAATTTCGTTCAGGGCGGCCTCGTCGAAACCGGCAACCCGCTCGACCTCGCCATCAACGGCGACGGCTTCCTGCAGGTGCTTCGCTCCGACGGCTCCATCGCCTTCACGCGCGACGGCACGCTGACGGTGAGCGAAGACGGAATGCTGGTTACCCAGACGGGCCTTGCCATCGAGCCGGACATCAACATTCCGCCGGAAGCAGTCGAGGTCAACATCAGCCAGGACGGCGTGGTGTCGGTGCGGATGTCGGGCGAGCCCGACCGCGTGGAGATCGGTCAGCTCGAACTGGCTCGATTCACCAACCCCGGCGGCCTCCGTGCCATCGGCGGCAACCTCTACGAGCAGACCGAGCACAGCGGCGAGCCTGTCATTGGCGCACCGGGCGAAGACGGCATCGGCGCCATCCGCCAGGGTTACCTGGAAGGCTCGAACGTCGATGTGGTGCAAGAGATGGTGAACCTGATCTCGGCACAGCGCGCCTATGAGATCAACTCGAAGATGATCACAACCAGCGAAGACATGCTTCAGCTGGCCAACAACCTGAAGCGGTAAGGCTTGAACCTCGCCCTCATCATATTACTCCTGATCGGCGCCGGAAGCAGCGGCATCAACGAACGGCTCGCGGACGTCGCCGAGCGCGGCTTCGTGCAGGCCTATGGATCCGTTGCGCCGCACGTTGAGATCGATGTGGTGAGGGTGACGGGGATTGACGCCGACGCAGCTTCGATCGACATCGACTGGCCGAGCGACCGGCCGCAAGGCACGACGCAGCTCCGCGTTCGCGACAGCGTCAGCGGGATTGAAGGCTGGGCGCTACTGAGAATTCGGCTGATGGACCACGTGGCGGTGCCGACGCGGCAACTCGAAGCGGGCGACGTGCTCGACGCCGGCACCGTCCGGTTCGAGCTCACTGACCTCGGCTCGGTGAACGGTCGCGCGCTTACTCGCAGCAACTTCGACCACCTGTCTGCCGAGGCCCCGCTCGAAGCACGGCGACGGCTGCGCGCCGATCGCGCCCTGCGCATGGACGACGTCAGGGGTCCGCTTGCCGCCGAGCCGGGGCACACCATTATGATAACCTACACGCGCGGTCCGCTCGTCATGACGCTGAGCGGCACAGCACGGGAGTCCGGCTCCGTCGGCGACATCATCCGCATCTATTCCTCCGACACACGCGCAACGTACCGCGCCCGGCTCACGGGCGACGGACAAGCCGAATGGATCGAAACGAAATGAAACAACTCTTTTTTATCGGACTGCTTTTCTGCGCGGCCGTCATCCCGGCGAAGGCGCAATCGCTATATGCCGATCCGCGCGCGCATGACGTCGGCGATGTCGTGACGGTCGTCCTGGCTGAGCGCACATCCGCCTCCCGCGAATCCGGGTGGGACAACCGCTCGGCAACGCAGATGGGCGGCAACGCCAGCGTCGCGGGCAACGTCTCCGGCCGCTTCGGGCTGGACGCCTCGTTCAACAACGAAGCGCTCAACAAGAACCTCTCGTCGCAGCGCGACCTCCTCACCGGCACCTTCACCGCTCAGGTCGTCGAGCGCGACGAGCGCGGCAATCTCGTGATCGCGGGCGAGCGCCGTCTCCACGTCAATGGCGAGACCCACCTGCTGCGCGTTGAAGGACTCGTTCGTCCCTTCGATGTGCGCAACGACAACTCGGTGTACTCCTTCCAGATTGCGAACGCCAACATCGAGTACCGCCACGCCGGCGCTCACCGGCGCTTCGTAAAGCCGGGCTTCCTCGCCCGCGTGGGCGCGGCCGCCGTCCTCGGCGCCGCCATCATCTTTGCCAGCCAGAACTGACATGACCTCCCGACTACTTCCCATACTACTTCTCTCGCTGCTGATCGGCGGCACGTCGGTTGTTCAGGCGCAAGACGCCGGCACGGCGAGGCTCAAGGATCTCGTGCTGCTCGAAGGCGCAGCGCCGATCCAGATTACGGGCTACGGACTCGTCGTAGGACTCGACCGCACGGGCGACCGGGCGCGCGGCACGCGAGGCGCCGGCTACACGGTACAGAGCGTGGCCAACATGCTGCGCCGCTTCGGCATCGCCGTTGATCCGAGCCTGCTCAACTCGCGCAACACGGCGGCTGTAATGGTGACGACGACGATCGACGCCTTCCACGGCCCGGGTAGCGCCGTTGACGTAACCGTGTCATCACTGGGGGATGCGCGCTCACTCTCGGGCGGCGTGCTCTTGCAGACTCCTCTCGTGAACCCGCTCACGGATGAGGTGATGGTGATGGCGCAGGGCCCGATCTCGACGGGTGCGATCCTCGCCGACGCGCGCGGAGCCAGCACACGCGTCAATCACTCGAATACCGGCCGCGTGCCGAACGGCGGACTCATCACGCAGAGCGGCGGCGGTGATATCTCGTCCGAACAAGCACTCACGCTCGTGATGAAGCGGCCTGACTTTACCAACGCCGTGCGTGTGGCCGAGGCCATCAACGAACGCTTTGGCGGCGCAGCGAATGTCATGAACTCCGGTCAGATCCGCGTGAACGTACCCGGCGGCCCCGGCGGTGCCCCCGGCTTCCTGGCGGCGATGGAAGGCATTTATGTGAGTGTGGATGTACCGGCTCGCGTCGTCATCAATGAGCGCACCGGCACGATCGTGGCCGGCGGGAACGTCCGCCTCGGCGAGGTGATGCTCACCTACGGCAGCATCGTCATCTCCACGCAGGAGGATCCGTTCGTCGTGCAGCCGCAGCCCTTTACCGGCGCAGACGCCGTCACCGGCACCGTCGGCACCGCTAACGTCGACGAAGAAGTGGCACGCTCCGTCGTCCTCGAACCCAACACCGACGTGAACCAGCTGGCCGCTGCGCTTAACGAACTGGGCCTCAGCGCACGCGACGTCATATCCATCTTCCAGGCCATCGACCGCGCGGGGTCGCTGCAAGGCGAACTCGTCGTGCTCTGACCTTGATTTAAGTTTCACCCGTATTCCGACCGATACTATGCGTGTCGATAGCATTCATCACAACGCACTTAGCGGTGCCGGACAGTCGGCCGAAAAGCGGCCGGACTCCGCCGAGGAGGCGGCGCGGCAGTTCGAGCGCGTCCTCGTGAAGCAGCTCGTCAGCTCGATGACGAAGGAGCTCTTCAACGAATCGCTCGCGGGCGACGACGCACCGTCGTGGATGGGTGCCTATGGAGACATGCAGCGCGATTCGATGACTGATATTCTTGCCGACCATCTGGTCGATTCGGGCGCCTTGCGCCTGCGCGACCTCCTCATGAGACAATGGGCGCTCAACGCGGCCTCCACCGATACACAGACGGAGAACGAATGACATCCCAGGATATCCATCGGGCGCCGGATGTTGCGCCCGGCGAGCTGGCCGACGCGCTCATCCGCACGCTTGAAATCGAGCGCTCCGTACTCGAAGAGCTCGATTCAGACTTCCAGCTTCAGCGAGAAGCCATCACGCGGCGCGATTTCGAGACGATCGAAGACGCCACGCATCGCACCAACGAAAGTGTGACGCGGCTCGACACGCTCCGGATGACCCGCCAGCGCCAGACGCGGCTGCTCGCCCGCACGCTCGGCATTCCCGGCGAGGACGTCCGCGTGGCGCAGATCACCGAGAAGCTCGGCGGCAACCTGCCCGTGAGCGTCCGGCTCGAGAACCTGCGCGACGACATCCGCGCGCTGGCCGATCGGGCGCAGGACAAGATCGATGAAGTGGCCTTTCTGCTGCAGCACAGCCTCGACCTCGGCCGCGACATGCTGCAGGCCATGCACGGCGCCGAGCCCTCCACCGGCACGTACGACGCCGCAGGAAAATCCGCACCATCACAAAGTCGTGGCCTCGTAAACCGCCTCGGTTGACATGAGCTTGAACAACCTCGTCCAGATCAGTCGCGGCGCGTTCCGCGTGCTCGACGCATCGATGAATGCGACGGCGCAGAACGTGGCCAACATGGAGACCGACGGCTACACGCGCCGGCGGGTGACGCTGCAGCCGGAGTCGCTCAATACGCGCGGACTCTGGTCGCAGTCGACGAACCGCAGTGCGACGGGTGCCGGAGTTTCGGTGGCCGACTACGAGCGGCTTCGCGACACGCTCCTCCAGAAACAGACGTGGCAGGCGCGCGCCGGATTGGGCGCGTCGACGGAGCAGCACCGACTGCTGAGCACCGTCGAAGGCATACTGGGTGCCTCGGGCGATACGTCGCTGACCGCCCGCATCGGGGTGTTTTTCGAGGGATGGAGTGCGCTGGCGGATAACCCGAACAGCCTCGAACTCCGCGAGGATCTGAGGGCGCGAGGGCAGGACATCGTCGATGTGTTCAACCGGCTCGACGGAGATCTGAACGTGCTCTCCGGTCAGGTTCGGGGCGACCTCACGTCATCGATCGATAATGCCAACTCGCTGGTTCGCGAGATCGCCGCGCTCAACCACGGCATCCTCAGCGCCCGCAACCAAGGCGCGCCGGATCTGGCCGCCGAAGATCGCCGCGATGTGCTCATCGACGAGCTCTCGTCCATGCTGCCCGTCGATGTGCAAACCGATCGCGTCGATGGACTGACCATCAGCGTCAACGGGCGCACGCTCGTGCAGGGAAGCTGGGGCGGCTCGCTCGAACTGGACGGCGACGCACTACGAATTTCCGGTGCCAACGGCTCCGTCGCGCTTCCGCTCGAAAGCCGCGGCGGCACAATCGGCGCTCAGATGGCGACGCTTACGAGGACCATCCCCGACACGCGGGCATCCCTCGACGACATCGCCGCCAAGCTCGCCGAGGCCGTCAACTTCGAGCACGAGCAAGGCTACAGCCGCGACGGCAACACATGGATCGACGCACCGGCCTTCTTCCACGCAGACGGTGACATTACGGCCGGCAACATCCGTCTGTCTGACGAGATCATGGCCGACGCCGGACTGATTGCCTCGACGACGGTCAATCCGGATGACCCCGCCTCCGAGGGCCAGATGAATAACGACGTCGCGCGGAGCATCGCTCGACTGCGCGACCCCGGCTCCGACGGCTTCTCGGCCGAGCGCGCCTTCACCGCGCTCGCAAGCCGAATCGGCACCGGCGTCAAGTCATCCGCCGTGGATGCCTCGGCACAGGAGAACGTCGTCGGCCACCTCACCTCGCTCGAGCGCGGCGTCTCCGGCGTCGACCTCGAAGAGGAGATGACGAACCTCATCCGCTTTCAGCAGGCATACGCCGCCTCTGCCCGCGTCTTGAACGCCGCGCAAGAGATGATGGACACACTACTCAGGCTGTAAATCAGAAGAACATGAGCTCCTTTCGGATATCACGCGAGCGCAGCCTGTACCAGTCGCTCGACCTTAAAAACATCAGGCAGCATCAGACCACGCAGGCGCGGCTGAGCGAGCAGATGACGTCGGGCAAACGTATCAACCGGCCGTCGGACGATCCGTCGTCGTTCCTCCGCGCGCAGGCGATGTCTCAGATGACGGCTCGGCACGAGACGTATCTCAACTCGGTGGCCGACGCCAGGGGCTGGGTGGCACAGACCGAAAGCACGCTCGATCACATGGTCGAGATTCTGACGCAGGCCACGGTCGAAGCCAACCGCGCCGTGGGCGACTCTCGCTGGACCGGCGACCGCCGCGCCATCGCCACACGCCTCGAAAGCCTGCGCGATGAGCTCGTCGACGCGATGAATACGCAGCACAACGGCGAGTACATTTTTGGTGGGAATCGGACGGCCGCGGCTCCATTCGAGTGGCCACTTCCGGACCCCGCACCATCGCCCGCCCCCGATTTGAGCGGCGCTCGCGTTCGCGACATCGGTCCGACGACGTCGCTCCAGATCAACATTCCCGGCTCCGAACTCGCCACGCTCGACGACGGCACCTCGATCATCGAGGCGATGCAAATCCTGATCGACGGCGTGCGGGAAAGCGACTCCGACGAAATGCGAAACGGATTCGGGCTCGTCGAGGATGCGCTCGATCACGTTGCCCGCCTCACCACGACCGCAGGCTCGACGTCGCGCCGGCTGACACTCGCCGAGAACAACCTCCGCGATGCCTCCATCCTTACCGAGGCTCGCCGCTCGGAGCTCGAGGATACCGATATGCTCGACACGATCCTCCAGCTTCAGCGATCTGAAACGGGGCTCCAGGCCGCCCTGCAGGTTACGGCGCGCACCATTCAATCTTCGATTCTCGATTATCTACGATAGGACATGACCGAGGCGAACGGTTCTAACTTCCTGGCGGAGCTCCGTGTGGCGCTGCCCACTTTTGAGCATCCCGACCGCGCTCCGTTCTTTCTTGAGGGCGTGTGGAAGCTGCTGCGTGCCCGCAACTTTCAGCTTGCGCTGCAGGAAGGCCGCCGGCTCATCCGCGAGAACGCCGGTCGTTCCGCCACCGAGCGGGCTGCGCTGTATGCCGCCGCCGCGGTGGCCGCCTATCGTTCCGCCTATCACGACGAAGCCGAAAGTCTGGCGCAAGACTCGTTGAGCCATCAGCCGAGTCAGTGGACGGCCACGGCCGTGCGGATCGCCGTCTTCGAGGCGCGTCAACAGCTCGACGAAGCGCTCGACCTCGCCGCTCGGTTTCATCCGTCGGCAGCGGCGCCGCCGTGGGACGAGATACCGTCTCGGGAAGATCTTCACCTGCTCGTGGCTGCGTTCGCATGGCGCGCGCAGGCATGGGATAAGGTAGCCGATCGTGCGGCACGTGCCTATCCGGAAGGCGTGCAGTCCATGCCACCGCCGCTTCAGCAGGACTGGTTCCGCCTCGCCTTCTACCGAAATACGCCGAGCGAAGCGGCGGCAGCCGCCCGGGCCGTAGCACCGACGTGTGCGGCCGAAGACCTCGACGAAATGCTCAACGCGATGGTGCAGCATGGATGGGTGGATATGGCCCTGCCGCTCTACCGCGAAGCTTTTAATCGCCACGAAGACAGTCAGCTTCTGCGACGACGATTGGTCGGACTTTGCATCCGCACCGGAGAGATGGAAGAAGCCCGTAGACTCGCCTCGACAGGAGCTCTCAACATCCTCGTCTAAGATGAACGCCGCCCACAAGCTCTCCGCTCCGAACCGTGCATCCTTTGCCGGGCTCGAACTGCGTTGTCCGCCGCTGCCTCAGACACTGACGGAGGCGCTCGACCTCATGCAGCGTCCTGATCAGCTTGAGATGGGGCGCGTCATCGACATGGTACAGCGCGACCCCGTTGTCGTCGCGCGGCTGCTCAACATCGTCAACTCGGCGTACTATGGGCTCCGGCATCAGATTACCAGCGCCGACCGCGCGGTTGTCATGCTCGGGCCGGTAGCAGTGGCGGGCATCGTGGTGGGCATGCAGATGCTCAAGCTCAGAGAGCTGATGGACGGGCCTGCAGGCGATTGCTTCAACCGGCTGATTCACCACTCGATTGCTACGGCGTTTTTGACGCGCCACCTCGTCGATGGTGCGCCGCGGGAACGGGCGTCGCGCACACGGCGCATCGGGCCGTCGTACACCGGCGGACTCCTGCACGACTTCGGGAAGATCATCCTCGTGTATAACTTCCCGCAGAAAGCCGTCTCGCTGTATGAGGAGCAGGCGCTGCAAGCTCACGTCGCCACCGAAGACGAAACGGAAATCGAGCAGCTTCTGTTTGGATACGACCATACGGAGGCGGGCGAGTACGTGGCGCGCAAGCTCAACTTCCCCGACCAGCTCGTGGATGTGATCCGGCTCCATCACGAACCGAAAACATCGACGGGTTCGCCGGAGACGGATCGACTGGTGCGCGCCGTGTCGGCCGCTGATGCCGCCGCCCGGGCCATGGGATTCGCGTTTACGCGTCCGATGGAGGCCGACGACGTGCGTAATCTTCCTGTATGGGAGAAGATCGCTTCGTTGGATGTACGTAATTTTTCAACAGGTTATCACCTGGCAGACGATGTTCTGGGGCTCCAAAGCGAGCTCGAGGAATATATACGCTTGATGGGGGCGCCGCAGCCTGCAGCACCAATCCCGCTCAAGCCACACAGCCGGGTTTCATGGAACCGAAGTCGTCTGTCTTAATCGTTGATCACTCGCTGATGCGTCGGCGAGCCTTCCAGAAGTCGCTCGAAGACGA
>CAZRTY010000071.1:0-9020 GCA_964603055.1 uncultured Rhodothermales bacterium
GGCCTCGACCCGGACGTGCCGCTCAAGCCATCCGGCGTGGACTGGCTGGGCGACGTGCCGGCGCATTGGGAGGTTCTACGAGCAAAGTACGTCTACACCGAAATCGACGAACGATCTACGTCTGGGATTGAAACTCACCTTTCGATGAGCCAGAAGCATGGTCTCATCCCCAGTTCGTCGTTAACGGAACGGGCTTACCACTCGGAGTCCTACGTTGGCGGGAAACTTTGTAGAGGAGGCGATCTGGTTCTCAACCGACTCAAGGCGCACCTTGGCGTTTTCGCCTTGGCGTCAGAGCCAGGCCTCGTCAGCCCGGACTACTCTGTGTTCCGGTTGCACCGAGCAGCAGATGAGCGGTACTTCGAATTTGTACTTAGGACTCCCGTCATCCGTGGCGAGCTCAGGATGAGGGTCAAAGGCATCGTAGAAGGACTTTGGCGCCTCTACACGCCTGACTTCTATGATATCTGCCTCCCTGTGCCACCGCCGGATGAGCAAAGCAGGATAGTTGACGGCCTCGCGGAAGAACTGACACCATTGGATGACACGATTCAGAAAGCACAGTCTGAAATCGACCTCATCCGCGAGTACCGCACCCGCCTGATCGCCGACGTCGTCACCGGCAAGCTGGACGTGCGCGGCGTCGCGGTGCCGGAGGTAGAGGTTGATGGTGTCTTTAACGATTTGAGTGTGGCTGAAGACAATGGTCCCGAACTGAATGACGAGGATTCCCTCGCGTTGACGGGAGTGCTCTGAGATTGCAATTGACTGAATGAGTGCACAAAGCCGAGCTCGCATTTTTGATACCGGTACTTAATCAAGCATGGTGAAACGAAATAACGGCGATGATATCGATCTGAACCGGATGCGCCCTGCACCGCAACAGGACGGTCAGTGGCCTACTCCGCCACCATTCGTTATTGATGCCCTCCGAGATGTGCTATCCGTTGCGCCAGACGGTCCCGTACTGGATCCGTGGGTTTCTAACGGCTCCGTCCTCGCCGCCGTGCTAGAAGGACGCCCCGGCTCGCGCGGTGTAGCTGTCGTACGTGAGGACGGTACGGCACCTCTGGCCAGGGAATCGCTTGCCGATCTCGATGTTAGGTGGAAATCCGTACGGCGATGGCTCACTGACGGCGACGATTCCAGCACAATACTCCCGCTCGGAGATGAGAAGTTCGCATCCTTCGTCTCATTACCGCCGTGGGGATACCGGCCGCACGGGCCAGACATCGCGAGGCGCGTGCGTCGAAACGCAGTGATCGAAGTAATGGTGGCAGCCGGTAAACACCTGATGAAGGATGGCCTGGGCGTCTTCCTCGTCCCAGAATCAGTAATGTTGACGCAAAACGGCTCCGGGATGGATCGACTCGTAGAGAGCGGGCTGAGCGTAGAACACGTCCTCGCGCTGCCACCTGGTACATTTGGGCCCCACACTAACATAGGTGGATCGATCGTCGTGGTTACGCCGGGCGTAGCCGACGTTCTCTTCTGCGCGCGCCTGTCAAAAAACGCAGACGCGAACCGGAGAATTATCGATAACGCACGAGAGCGAATCGAGGATCACAATGACGCCGCGCGCGGAGCAGTGCTGCCTGTTGCCGATTATCGGGGCGTGGAGGCCATGATTGCCGACAACCTCTTTCGGAGGATGACACGTTCCACGGAACGTGATGGCACCGATCTCGGCTCGTTATGCCAGGCGAAGACCCGGGGTGAGAAGGACGTTCCATTTCAGCCGGAAGAAGGGGCGGTTTACCTTCCTCTCATTGGGGACGGGCCGGCGTTGCACCGACTGGACGACCTAACGATGAAGCCACAGAACTACGTCCGAATCATCGCCGACGGGGCCAAAGTTCGCGCCCAATGGCTCGCTGGATATCTTAGTTCGCCCGTCGGTGTTCAGGCAAGACGATCCGTCGCAGTCGGAACGGGCATTAAGAGGTTGAGCTTGGCGAATGTCGATTCTATCCCAGTCCTCGTCCCTTCTCTCGACGAACAGGAACGAGCGATCGATGCCGATCAGTCGTTGCGGATGATCCAGTCGCGGTTGAAAGAGTGGCAGACGCAGTTGTGGGTGAACGACGCAGCCGTTCTTGAGAGCGAGGCATTCGTCAATCACCAGGATGAGAGCTTCTCAGATTGGGTAGCCCAGCTCCCGTTCCCATTGGCGACAATTCTCTGGACTTACCACACTGCTGTCGATGACCGCAAACGATACGAGCACCTCCTCCACTTCTTCGAGGCCGCGGCTGCATTCTACGCGACGATCCTCCTGAGTGCAGTCGAGGCTGATGAGCAGGGTGAAAAATGGCTTGCAGAGGTGGAAAAAGGGCTGAGTCAAAAGAGTCTAAGCTTTAAGAGAGCCACTTTTGGCACTTGGACCATATCTTATGCGGTTTTAGCAAAGCGATTACGTACGCGCTACAACGACACCAAAGACGGTGGTCGAGCGTATGTCGAGGCGCTGTTTAAGACCCGAGACGCGACCACTATCAGTATGCTGTTAAGTAAACGCCTGGTCGCCATCTTTGAATCGACTAACAGTCACCGGAATAATTGGAAGGGGCACGGTGGGGTAGTAGGAGACGAGGAGGCCGAGCGGCGGCACCGTGTGCTGAGAGACGAACTGGTGACGTTCCGTGAGGCGATCGGGGCAGGCTGGCATAATTATGAGCTTGTTTTGCCGACTACCATGAAGTACGTCCGCAACTCATTTGCTATGCGAGTCCAGCGTGTACGCGGAGCTATAACTCCGTTCGAGCAGGCAAAGGCAGAGCTGGCGGTACCCTTAGAGGATGGACGTCTGCATCTCTTAGGATCTGGCGAGACGGAAGCGATGCTCCTTCTTCCCTTTGTCCAACTGATGGCATCACCACGCACCTCCGCCAACGCTTGCTATTTCTACAACCGCCGAGATGCCGACAAGGCGCGATTCGTCTCGTACCATTTTGATAAGGAGGCAGAGCTGAAGGACGTTTTTCCCGACGTAAACGCGGCCCTGGAGCGAATTACTCGCGTGACTGACTGAACTCTCAATCATGCAAGCCACCGACACTACCGAAGCCGGTCTCGAAGCCCTCATCGTGCGCCATCTCGTTGGCAGCACGCCGGGTATTCCGACGCCTCCCGCTGCTCCGGGAGAGGACCGCGTACCGTACGGTGGACGCGGCTATGTCGAAGGTGGTGCGAGGGATTACGATAAGGATCATGCGGTCGATAGCGTCAAGCTCCTCGATTTCCTCCTCGCCACCCAGCCCGAGGCCGTCGAGCAGTTCGGGCTGGAGCGCGACGGGCCGGAGCGGCTGAAGTTTTTAAACCGCCTCCAGGGCGAGGTCGCACGTCGAGGCATCGTGGACGTGCTTCGGAAAGGTGTCGACCACCTGCATCTCCATGTTGATCTCTTCTATGGCACACCCTCGCCGGGAAATGAAGCCTCTGCCAAGCGCCACGCGGCCAACATCTTCAGTGTCACGCGCCAGCTGCGCTATTCGAAGGACCAAAGCCGCCTGGCGCTCGATCTATGCCTGTTCATAAATGGGCTACCGGTCTGCACCTTCGAACTGAAGAATCGTCTCACGAAACAAACGGTGCACGATGCCATCGAGCAGTACAAGCGCGACAGAGACCCGCGCGAGTTGCTCTTTAAGTTTGGTCGGTGCCTGATCCATTTTGCTGTGGACGATCAGGAAGTGTGGTTCTGCACGCACCTGAAAGGGAAGACGTCTTGGTTCCTGCCTTTCAATAAAGGCTATCGAGACGGTGCCGGTAATCCGCCCAACCCGCATGGTCTGAAGACAGACTACCTCTGGAAAGAGGTGCTCACGCCCGCAGGTCTCACCGACATCATCGAGAACTACGCTCAGATCACCGACGAGCGAGACGACCGGACAGGGCGGAAGAAGCGCACACAGATCTTCCCGCGCTACCACCAGCGTGACGTGGTCCACAAGCTGCTCGCGGACGTGGCGAAGAATGGGGCCGGACAGCGCTACCTCGTCCAGCACTCGGCCGGCTCAGGTAAGAGCAATTCGATCGCGTGGACGGCCCACCAGCTCGTTGGGCTCAAGCCCGAGGGCGACCCCCACGGTCGCGACGTGTTCGATAGTATTATCATCGTCACCGACCGGCGCGTGCTTGATAAACAGATTCGCAACACGATCAAACAGTTCGCGCAGGTTGGCTCCATCATTGGAGCAGTCACCGAGGGGTCGGGGCAGCTCCGTCAGTTCATCGAACAGGGGAAGAAAATCATCATTTCAACCGTTCAGAAATTCCCCTTTATCCTGAACGAGATCGGAGATGATCATAGGAACCGTCGATTCGCCATTCTGATCGACGAGGCGCACTCAAGTCAGGGTGGGAAAACCGCTGCGGCTATGAACGAGGCCCTCTCGGCCGCTGGGGCTGACGAGCAGGATCCCGAGGATCTGGTCAACACCACTCTCGAACGGCGAATGGGCTCGCGGAAGCTTGTTGAAAACGCAAGCTACTTTGCCTTCACCGCAACGCCGAAGAACAAGACGCTGGAGTTGTTTGGAGACCCCGGTCTCCAGTCGGATGGACGGGTCAAACACCGCCCGTTCCATACGTACTCGATGAAACAGGCCATCGAAGAGGGATTCATCGAAGACGTCCTTCAGAACTACACACCGGTTCAGAGCTTCTACCGCCTGGAGAAGGCCATCGAGGACGATCCGGAATTCGATACTAAGAAGGCAGGCAAAAAGCTTCGCCGGTACGTGGAAGGTCATGATCACGCTGTCCGTACGAAAGCCGAGATCATGGTTGATCACTTCCACGAGCAGGTGATGGCCCGTCGGAAGGTGGGCGGCGAAGCGCGTGCGATGGTCGTGACCCCGTCGATCAAGCGAGCGATTCAAACCTGGCGTGCAATCGAGGCTTATCTCAAGGAACGCAAGAGCCCTTACCGCGCCATCCTCGCTTTCTCAGATACGGAAATCGATGGGGAAAAAGTGACCGAGGCAGGGCTCAATGGCTTTCCATCAAACTTGATCGAAGAGAAGATCCGCCAAGACCCTTACCGCATTCTCGTCGTGGCCGACAAATTCCAAACCGGCTACGATGAACCGCTTCTGCATACGATGTATGTGGACAAGCAGTTGTCCGGTGTCAAGGCGGTGCAGACGCTCTCACGGCTGAATCGTGCACATCCGGCCAAACACGATACGTTCGTCCTCGACTTTGCCAATGATGCCGATACGATCCGGTCAGCCTTCGAAGACTTTTATCGAACGACGATCCTCTCCGAAGAGACAGACCCCAACAAACTCCATGATTTAAAGGCTGACCTGGACAGCCTTCAGGTGTATACCGGCGAAGAAATCGACCGGGTCGTATCTAATTATCTAAGCGGTGCCGAACGCGACACGCTTGATCCCGACCTGGACATTGCCGTCCCACGGTATAATGACTTGGATGAAGATCAACAAGTTCAGTTTAAAGGGAAGGCGCGGGCGTTCGTGAGGACGTATGAGTTTCTCGCCTCCGTCCTGCCATACACCAACGCCTCCTGGGAGAAACTGTCGATCTATCTCCGATTTCTCCTTCCGAGATTGCCCACTCCGCAGGAGGAGGATTTTGCCCAGGGGATCCTCGACGCCATCGACATGGAGAGCTACCGCTCGGAAGCCCAGGCTACAATGGACATTGCACTGGCGGATCAGGACGCCGAGATTGACCCGGTCCCTATCGGTACTGCGGGAATGAGGCCGGAGCCCGAGCTTGATTTGTTGTCCAACATCGTCCGTGCGTTCAACGATCAGTTCGGTAACATCGATTGGAAGGACGCCGACAAGATTCGCAAGGTGATATCTGAGGAACTGCCAGAGCGCGTATCGGCCGATGAGAAGTATCAAAACGCAATAATGAACTCGGACAAGCAGAATGCCCGGATCGAACATGACCGTGCACTCGGCCGTGTGCTCGTGGATCTCTTGTCTGACCACACAGAGTTGTTCAAGCAGTACAGCGACAACGACTCGTTTAAGAGGTGGCTGTCCGATGCCATCTTCGCCGCCACTTATGCGCAAGCCCGTAGCACGTAACTGGCGTAAGTCTCGGTTGAGAGCATGGATCTCCGAACTGCGATCCGTAGCGCAGCTGCAGCATGGTCATGGCACGGGCAGGTGGAGGGCATCCCTACGTTTACGTCACTGCTGGCACGCAATTGATCGAGTACGTCGTCTGGAAGAGCCATAGGTCAGGTTGAAATGCGACCCGGCACTTTACACAAAAATCCGGACACACCCCAGTTCAGTCGTCACGCGCCGAGGGTTAGTTGTCATGTTGACTCACTTGATTTAAAACATGCGCGAATGACGCTACCAGATGCGGTGAGGCGGAATCTCTGTAATCGGCTCCGAAGCTTGTCTGGTCGGATCATCACAAGCACGCCGGCAGCAGAAGCTTTTCCGACCTCGGGGGTGACTTGACCGGTTGTGCTGCCGTCCGTTGAGGCCACCAGCTTCAGGTAGGCATCTGAAACGGAAACTCGACCCATACATCACGGCCTGCGGATTCGATGTGTGGCTCCGGTGTGACTGCCTCACTTCACCTGCTCATCCCGCCAGGATGATATCCATTTGACGTGCTGGTCTTCCCTACTCATCCTCGTCCACATAGTCCTCGCTTTCGTAGACTCGTACTACCGGCTTACCCATGGCTATTTCGACCAGCCGGCTGAGTCGCTCCCGACGGTCTTCTAGGAAGTCATCGAACGCATCCTGTCGCAAGAGATGAGACGAGAGTGCGTGGCTGGCGAGCAGTTCGTCCATCATGAGGTCGTCGAGCTGAACCTGTTTTTCGTTCTGGATTCTAGGCAGGTAGGCTGATGGCGCGGCTCCGCCCATTTTCCGATTGGCTTTATATGAGATTGGCGTTTTGTTAAGGATGCTGTCGTATCGGTCCTTACTAATGCCCTGCTTTTGACACCAGTCGCGGGGGAAAATGTGATGGATATCGAGGGCGATTTCGTCTGCGTCGAGTTCCTTGATGGTGGCCTTCCAGAACCAGTCCTTCGATCCTTCTCGAAGTACCAGAACGTTGATGGCCTTATAGGCGGCGCTCAGTCGTGAGCGGAGAGTGTCGAACCGCTCGGGCTGGAAGTTCGCATCGCGTACTGTGCGTGGGAGTGCCTCGTCATCTTCGAACCACCGCAGCAACTCTTCATAGTCGTTGGCCATGCGGGTTTCAACCGCACCTCCGTATAGTTCACCCAGCACCCCAGACCAGAACCAGCGAGCGAGTTTGTCGAAAATGCGGGGCTCAAGCCAACGATCCCCGAGCCGCGTCATGACTGCCGCCAGTGGCACCAATTGCGTACTGTAGGGGAGCTCTCTGCGATTGTAGAAACACTCCTTCCGTAGGAAGCGCGCGACGTTCCGGAATCCTTCTTCCAAGACATCGGCCCACTTTTCCCACGCCGCAAGTGGCAACTGAAGTACATCGGCGCGCTTCGCGCTGATCGGGCGCACCTGCTTGCCGGTCTTGCCCGCGTCAAGGTCCGCTTTCCGCACCTCGTGGGTGTGCAAGAGGCTGATCGCTTGAAGGAACTCTGTCGCTTTAGTGTCCACGAGCAATGGGTCCTGCTCCAGACGTTCCTGGCGTGAGCCGACCTTGCGGATCTTGGATCCGAGCCAGTCATCGCGCAGGTTGTAACCATTCGCGGCATAGCTGGCGGTGACTAATTCGAAGACCGAAAGTTGTACACCGCCCGTGTTTACCTTTTCGAAAACTAGGGAGACAGCCTCACGTGAAGTCTCCTTCCTGAGTAGGATCACTGGTATCTGATAGCTACGGAACGCAGCCAATACCTGCGCGCGAAACGCCATATAGGTGCCGAAGTGATTAGGTGCAACGCGGTGCAGTGTCGTCTCCCACTCGTCCGAACTTAAGACCTGACTGCAAGGGAAGTAGAGCTGCTTACATTCGAGCTCGGTGGTGGATAAATCCAGGTCCACCTTACGGCCAAAATCGCTACGGAGCTGCCGCTTCTCGTCCACAGCTACCACTGCCTCGTCCAAGGCAAATGGTGCGTCCACCGCCTTGCCAATGTCGAAGTAGTAATGGCGCTTGATTTTCTTGCCCTTGGCAGTACGTGTTTGCACCGCTTCGTCAAGTACGAGGGCCTGGGTCAGCGTGGTAAGCCGCTGCTGGCCATCTAGAATCAGCTTCTCCGGCACGCGGCCCTTCGGGATCTTGTCCTCCAATCCTTCGACAGGTCGGGTCTGAAAGCGCACCTCGCCGCCGGCTTCGAGCAACATGACCGCGCCAATAGGGAATGACCGGGCGATGCTCACCAGCAAATCGCAGATATGATCGTCGTCCCAGACCCAGCCACGCTGGAAATCAGGGAGCTGGATCTTCCCCTCTTGGATCTCCCGAAGGAGGTCGTTGAGCGAGGCTTTTGTGCTGTCGAAAGTGCTCATTCTACTAGATTAACGGCGTGATTTCAGGCGGAAAACGACTGGAGCAGCGATATCGACACTGTTGAATAACAGCGCCATTACGGCCTGCTACCATAGCATATTCAGTGTTGTAGAGTATACGAGTAGATCGTGTCAGATGCCGTCGCCCATAGCGCCTACCCCGATCACGTGATTGGCGCTCGGCCATGAAATACGCAACGGCTCAGATCGTGCGTCCGAAGGGCGGGCTCAAGAGCTTTGGGATGAAGCACGGGCCATCGGCGTCCCGGCGCACAGCGGTCAACCCGGCCGCGGCCTGACCCGGTTTCCCCCAAAATCATCAAAGGATTCGCGGCACCTCGACGCCGGCTCGCGCCTACACTTTTCGGCATCCCGCCCTACCTTGACCGCACGTAATCATCATCTTTCGTGGTCTCCTCATGGCGCGGGTCCGTCTCTCGAACGTCGGCAAGCAGTATGACAGCGGTGTTGTAGCCGTCCGGGAGGCCTCGTTCGAGGTGGGCGACGGGGAGTTTGTGGTGCTCGTCGGCCCGTCAGGCTGCGGGAAGAGCACGCTCCTGAGGATGATCG
>CAZRTY010000072.1:0-4389 GCA_964603055.1 uncultured Rhodothermales bacterium
TACCCCTGGTGGTGCTTTCCGTGGTGAATGCGCATCGTCTGCTCGTCGATGGCGGGCTCGAGTGCGTTATGCGCGTAGGGAAGGTCGGGGAGATTGTGGGCCATATCCGGTACGGATTTATGAGTGAATATGTATAGATACGATGCGGCGGTTAGTGCCTTGCGACCGCGCTCTGTCGGCTCAGCGGACCGGTGTTGATCTGACGATGCGTACAGAATCACCGTCACCTCGACATCCGCAGCGGAAGGCGATTTAACCTCCGGCGCAAGGCATTCGGCCGACCATCCAACCTGACTCACGCCCCAGCGGAAGTTTTACCTTCCTTCACTAACGGAGCGGGCGTCGGTGGACGGCTCTCTATACCCCGTTGGGCGAGAATAGTTTTTAACGGACTGTCGACGAACCCGCCGTACTCGCTCAGGGGCGCACGGCCGTAAGTACGTCGTTCGATATGAACAGGTCGCTCGTCAGGTTAAGAAGCGACGGCATCACGCCGAGGATAATCAGCAAGACGGCGCAGATTACGACCACTGCTCCGGCGGTACCGCCGATGGGCAGGTCCTTTGCGGCGAATGCGGTGGACTCCGGCGTCTCTCCCGCAGGCTTCATCCAGAAGACGAACAGCACGCGGAGGTAGTAATACGACGAGATCGCGCTTGCCAGTACCGCGATCACGACCAGCCACGTGTAGCCCGCCGCGACAGCCGGTGCGAAGACGGCGTACTTCCCGATAAACCCACCGAGGGGCGGGAAGCCGATGAGGCTGAACATGAATACGCCCATCGCCACGCCGAGGACCGGCCGCTTGAAGCCGACGCCGGCCAGTGAATCGAGCGTCTGTTCGCGTCCCTGCACGTCGTCCCACTCCAGCATCGCGATGACCGCGAACGCGCCGATGTTCATCACCGAATACACCAGCAGGTAGAACAGCACGCCTTCGAACGCTTCGGCTGTGCCGGCCGTGATTCCCACCAGGAGGTATCCGGCATGGGCGATCGACGAGTAGGCGAGCATGCGCTTGACGTTCGGCTGGACGATCGCCATCACGTTGCCGGCTACCATGGTAACGACGGCAAACACAGCGAGAACGCTGCCCCAGTCGACGCCGACAACCGGCCCAACGCCGTAGAACATGATGAGGCAGAGTGCTGCAAAAGCCGCCGCTTTGGATGCTGTTGACATGTAGCCGGTAAGCGGCGTCGGTGCACCCTGGTACACATCCGGCGTCCACATGTGGAAGGGCACGGCGCTCACTTTGAACAAGAAGCCGACGAGCAGCAGTCCGACGCCTCCCCAGAAAAGGACGTTGCTACCGGTTTCGGCGAGCCCCGGTGCGAGCTCCGGCAGATACATGGTACCGGTGGCGCCGTACATCAGCGCGATGCCGTACAGGAAGAAGCCCGTCGAGAACGCGCCAAGGACGAAGTATTTGAAGGCCGCCTCGATCCCGCCGATGTTTCCGCGGACGATCCCCGCCATGATGTAGAGCGCGATCGACATCGTCTCCAGGCCCACAAACACCATGATCAGGCTGTTGGCCGTTGCCAGCGCGATCATGCCGAGCGTCGAAAAAAGCAGGATCGCGTAAATCTCACCGTGCGCGTGGCCGATCCGCTCGAAGTAAGGTATCGACACCAGGACCGAGAGCAGACCTGATCCGAGGATGACGAGATTGATGTAGGATGCGAAGCCACCCGTGCGGATCTGATCGAAGAACACGGCGCCGCCACCCGTCCCCAGGTTGGCGATCTCCCACACCATCGCACCGGCCAGCGCCGCCGCCGCGATCCACGGGATGGCCGGATCGTTATTGCGGAACGAATCCCACACCACAAGCACCAGGCCGACGACGCCCATCACGATGAGCGAGAACGCCCCTACCATGTCGGTGCCGATGGTGGCGAAGGCCTGCGAAAGATCGATGTCCATCTAATACCCTGTGCGTAAACCGTGGTGTGTGATCAGACCCACGAAATGTGATCTATCCTGCGGGCAAGCTCGAGGTCGGTCCTCGTCACGGCGTTACCCGCATCATGCGTTGAGAGCGAGAGCTCGACCGTGTTGTATACGTTCGTGATCTCGGGATGGTGATTCATCTCTTCGGCCACAAACGATATCCGAACGATGAAGCTGACGGCCTCACGAAAATCGCCGAACTCATAGCTGCGGCGCAGCGTGCCCTCCTCATAGCTCCATCCGGCGAGCTCGCGAAGTGCTTGCTCGATGTCGTTCCTGTCTAGCGGCGTTCGCTCACTCATCCTCCTCTCCTCCATCCACACTTGAATCCGTTGACGTCACCTGCTCTGCTTCCGCCATATACACGTGGCCCGCGTTGGCGGCTTCGATCGCCGCGACACGCTTGGCCTCAATGGTCTCAAGCAGGAAGTCGGTGGCGGGCTCACTGCGCTCGAGGAAGGCGCCCGGCGCCAGCCCCATGTAGAGCATGAGCAGCGCAAGCGGCACCATCAGCGCGATCTCCCGGCCATTCATATCGACCAGGTTCCGGTTGGCGTCGTTCGTCAGCGGGCCGTAGAACATCTGCTTGATCATGTAGAGCAGATAGATGGCCGCGAGGATGACGCCTGTCGTAGCGATTGCGATCATCACAGGGACACCAACGACGGTGCTTCGGAATGCACCGAGCAGAATCAGGAACTCGCCGACGAATCCGTTCAAACCCGGAAGGCCGGCTGAGGCCAGCGCTGAGAACACCATGAAGAAGGTCAGGATCGGCACCGTCCGCGCGATACCGCCGAAATCCGTCATCAATCGCGTGTGCCTGCGCTCGTAAAGCATTCCAAGCAGAAGGAAGAGCGCGCCGGTCGACAGGCCGTGGTTGACCATCTGGATCATCGCGCCCTGCAGGGCCTCCGGCGTGAACGCGAACAAGCCGAGCACAACGAAGCCGAGGTGGCTAACCGACGAATAGGCGACGAGCTTCTTGGCGTCTGTTTGCGCTCGCGACACGAGTGCGCCGTACACGATCCCGATGATGGCAAGTATCGCAAACACCATCGCCCACTCCTGTGCGGCGTTCGGGAAGAACGGCAGACAGAAACGAATGAGTCCGTACGTACCCATCTTCAGCAGCACGCCGGCAAGGATAACGGAACCGCCCGTCGGCGCCTGAACGTGGGCATCCGGCAGCCACGTGTGCAGCGGAAAGAGCGGCACCTTGATGCAGAACGCGAGCGCAAAGATCAAGAACAGCCAGGTCTGCGTTCCGAGCGGCACGTTGAAGGATAGCACCTTGTACCAGTCGGTCGTGAAGACGCCATCGTTGACGGCAAGCCCTGCGGCGTGGCCGAGGTACAGGATCGCGGCGAGCATCAGCAGCGAGCCCACCAGCGTGTAGATGACGAACTTGACGGCCGCGTAAATCCGGTTCTCCCCTCCCCATATCCCGATCACGAAATACATCGGGATGAGCGTGAGCTCGAAGAAGACGTAGAACAGGATGATGTCGTACGATGCGAACACGCCCGTCACGCCGGTCTGCAGCAACAGTATCAGCGCGTAGTATCCGCTGGGGTAGCGGTCGATGTAATTCCACGACGCCAGCACGACGATCGGCCCCAGGAGCGTCGTAAGCATGATGAGAAGGAGATTCAGCCCATCGATGCCGACGAAGTACTTGACGTCGAGCCAGTCGGGAAACCAGCCCGCCCACTGATCGGCGAGTTGCGGTGCTGCCGTGGTCGAGACGGCCGGGTCAAATCCGGCGTACAGACCGAGCGACAAGAGGAACGTCGCCGTCGTAAAGATGAGCGCCGACATCCGGGCGCCCCCTGTGCTTCGCAGCATCATGGTGATGATGGCTCCGAGCAAAGGGAGGAAGATGACGATCGATGTCAGATACGGGATGTTCATCCGTTAGTAAAGTGTCTGTCCGGCGCTCTGAATCGCCCGTCTGTTAGATAATGATGAGCAATGCCACCAGGAGCACAACGCCTACAACCATCGCGAGGGCGTACGCTTGCACGACGCCGGTCTGCAGCATCCGGAGTCCGGCACCCACCGCCCGAGTCGTCCGTGCGAGGCCGTTCACCGCGCCGTCGATAACCGCGCCGTCGAACAATGCCATTCCCTTCGCGCCCACATCAACAAGCGGCTTGACGATGGTTTTCTGATAGAACTCGTCCCAGAAATACCGGCCCTCCCACAAGCGATACAGCCCGCCGGTTGCGCTGCGCACCTTCTCATCGAAGGCAAGTCCGTGGCGCGTGTACATCCGCCATCCATAGAGCACAGAGAGTATCGCGACGAGCGCACCGACAACGATGAGCACGATCTCAATCATGAGATAACCAGGTCCGTGCGCCATCAACATTGGTTCGGCGACGGGGCCTCCATACGGCATCCCGAGGTAATGATGGATCCAGTTCTGGA
>CAZRTY010000072.1:4489-8899 GCA_964603055.1 uncultured Rhodothermales bacterium
TCGGCGACGGGGCCTCCATACGGCATCCCGAGGTAATGATGGATCCAGTTCTGGAACCCGGTCATACGGGTGACGATCGGCGCGACGCCCAGGAAGCCACCGAAGATCGACAGCGCCGCGAGCACCCAGAGCGGGATCGTCATCGTGGCGGGGGACTCGTGCGGCTTCACCTTATCGGCCTCCGGCCAGCGCTCTTTGCCCTGGAAGGTCAGCACGTAGGCGCGGATCATGTAAAAGCCGGTAAGCACCGCCGTGATAAGGCCGACGGCAAAAACGAAGTAGGCGAAGAAGTTGCCGTTGTAGCCATACTCGAACGCGCGAGCGAGGATCTCGTCCTTCGACCAGAAGCCGGCCAGCGGCGGGATACCCGCGATGGCAAGCGTGGCGATGAAGAACGTGATATTGGTCTGCGGCATGTACTTGGCGAGACCGCCCATCGTCCGCATGTCCTGCGCATCAAACGGAGGTGTGTAGACTTCGGATGTCGGCTGCGTGGCTTCGCCGACGGGTTCTTTACCCGTGTCTCCGCCGATCACCCCGCGCTCTTGCAACTGATGCTCGACGCCGTGCATCCCATGAATCACACTTCCTGAGCCGAGGAAGAGGCAGGCCTTAAAGAAAGCGTGCGTCATGACGTGGAAGATGGCGACGAAGAACGCCCCCACGCTGGCGGCCATAAACATGTAGCCGAGCTGCGAGACCGTCGAATACGCCAGCACCTTCTTGATGTCGTTCTGGGTGATGGCAATGGTGGCCGCCATGATCGCCGTGAGCGATGCCACGATGGCGATGACCAGCATGATGTCGGGCGCGCCAAGCACCATCGGCGAGAGGCGGGCGAGCAGGTAGAGTCCGCTCGTGACCATTGTCGCCGCGTGGATGAGCGCCGAGACCGGCGTCGGGCCGGCCATGGCATCCGGCAGCCAGACAAAAAGCGGAATCTGGGCGCTCTTACCGGTGGCCCCGATAAAGAGCAGCAGAATGGCCCAGTTCAGGTTGGTCTGCGACATGGCGGCCGTCGGATCGGCGAGGAGCGTGCCGAAATCCAGTCCACCCAGTTCGCGAAACAGCAGGAACATCGCAACCAGAAAAGCGGCGTCGCCAACGCGGTTGACGATAAAGGCCTTGTTGGCCGCAATACTGTTCCTGATGTCCTCGTACCAGAACCCGATCAGCAGGTAGGAGCAGAGACCCACGCCTTCCCAACCCAGGAATACGACGACGAGGTTGTCGCCCATCACCAGGTTGAGCATCGCGAACATGAACAGGTTCAGGTACGCGAAGAACTTCCAGTAGCCCCGATCGCCCTTCATGTAGCCGATCGAGTAGATGTGGATAAGCGTGCCGACGCCCGTCACGATCAGCATCATGATCAGCGAAAGCTGATCGATGCGGTAGGCAAAGTCGATACTCAGTCCGCCGGCGGCCATCCACGTATAGAACGAGGCCACCTGGGCCTGGCCGTCGAACGTAGAGAAGAGGTATACCGTCAGGACGAAGGGTACGGCAACCAGCGCGGTGGCTACGGTGCCAATGAGAGCCTCCTGCTTCCGCAACGCCGGCACGAAAAGCCCGATGATGCCGCAAAAAACGGCACCGGCTAGCGGTAGAAGGATGATCAGCCGTACCAGTGCTTCAAGTTCCATGGAGTGTTATTGGAGTACGTGCGGACGTTCCCGCTTTCCAGCCGTGGGTGATCAATGACGGAAGAGACTGAACTCCGTCACATCGACGGTCTCTTTCCGGCGGAATAACGCGATGATGATGGCCAGCCCGATTGCCGCTTCCGCGGCTGCGAGTGACATCACAAAAAACACCAGGATCTGCCCCGTCACATCGCCAAGGGCCTGACTAAAGGCAACGAGGCTCAGATTGACGGAATTCAGCATCAGCTCTACCGACATCAGCACCACGATCGCGTTGCGCCGCGTGAGCACGCCGACAACGCCGAGCACGAAAAGTATCGCACTGAGGGCGAGATACCAGTTAAGGGTGATTTCCATCAGAAGTAGCTCTGCGTGTAAAGGCTATGGCTCTTAGAAGCGATTAACGCCGGCCGTGTCAGGTGAAGCGGCGTTTGGCCAGGATGACCGCACCGATCGTAGCCACGAGCAACATAATGGCAATGATCTGGAGCGGCAAAGCGTACTGAGTGAAAAGAACAAGACCCACAGCCCTGGCTGTGCCCGTTTCGGCGGCCGTCTCGGCGACGGGAACCGCGGGCAGCAAGTCAAAGGAGGCTGCGACCATATAGAGGAGCTGAGCCAATACCGCGGCTCCAAGTGCAAAGGCGGCGATACTTCGAGCGCTCGCGAAACTCAACCCCGGCAGCTTGCCCAGGTTGAGCAGCATAATGACAAACAGGAACAGCACCATGATGGCGCCCGCGTAGACGATAACCTGGATAACGCCGATGAACTGAGCATGGAGCGTCAGGTAGAGCCCGGCGATGCAGAAAAGGTTGAGGACCAACCACAGGGCGCTCACCATCGGGTTCTTTGAGAAGATGAGCCCGAAGGCGGCGGCTATCGCCACGATCGCCAGAAGAAAAAACAAGAAGGGCGCTACCATAAAAACCGGTCCTTTCTCCAGTTCGGTCGAAGTTCGTGGGGCCGGCCGGCCCGTCACAGCGGCGGAAGTTACCCAAACCGGGTACGTGGGGCAAGGCGACCGCGCGTCAAGCAAAGGTGAATCTACGTTTCGCGGCGGATCAAGGGTCTATTCCTCACGCCATGTTGCCCGCGGAAGCCGCCTCCGCCACGCCTGATGCCGCCGGCTTTCCGTTGGCCGCGGCCACCCGCAATTTCCGCTCGTACACCTGGGTGAACATGCCGGCCGATCTCTTTGCCCCCCACAGCTCCAGTTGAGGATCGCTCCTCGTGTCGACGACAAGATTAAGCGCCGACGGTGTGAGCCATGCACGAATGCCGGTCACGATCTGGTAACGGCTCCGTTCAAGCCCTTCCGCGATGCGCAAGAGAGGCGCCAGCATCATGATCACGTTTTTGATCTCCGGCTTTAGCCGCTGGAACTGCGTGTGCGTCTCCCGCGGCGGCGCACCGCGATGATAACGGGCGAGGTGGGCCATGATGTTGATCTCGTCCGGCACAAAACCTTGCCAGTCGGACTGCATGATGAGGTACTTCGAATGCTTATGGTGGCTACTCCGGCTGATATGATAACCGATGTCGTGCAGCAGCGCCGCGTACTCAAGCAGTTCGCGCTCGCGCATCCCCAGTCCATGCACCGGCCGGCACACATCGAATAGTTGGAGAGCGATCGCGGCCACATGATGCACGTGCCGCCGATCCCACCGGTAACGGAAACCGATTTCGTGCACCGACCTTCGCCGTACATCTGTGAACGGGGCGATGCGCCGCAGCCGCTTGCGGTTACGCTCGAGGTAATCCTCGACCATCCCCTCACGCAAGGCATGCGAGGAAACGCGGATACGCTCGACGTGGAGATCCTTCAACAGAACATCAGCCAGCATGGCACCGGCCACCACCTGATCAACACGCTTGCGGTCGATCCCCTTCATCTCCATCCGCTCCTGACGTGTCGACGTCATGACGAGCTTGGTGACCTGACGAAACTCAGGTGCGGCGAATGGCTGCTGATAGATATTTAGGGATGGATCGCCGAAGTGGTCGAGGTAGACCTGCGCCAGGTTCTCCGTCGTGCCCGAGGAGCCTACGATTTCTCGCACACCGTAATCCCGCGCGGCCTCGAAGACGTCTTTCAGCTCGTCTCGGTAGTGCGTACGCAGGCGGACGAACTCCTCACGGTCCACCGGATCCGTCGTCAAGAATCGGCCGGCCATACGGGCGGCACCAAGCTTCAAGCTTTTGCGGTAGACGACTTCATCGCTCGTGCCGACGATGAACTCGGTAGAACCACCGCCGATGTCGACCAGCAGCGTCGGTACGCGCATCTCGACTGCGCGCCGCACGCCTTGATAGATCAGGTGCGCCTCGAGGTCACCGTCGATCACGCGGATCTTGATGCCGGTACGCTCACGCGCGTGGATCATAAAATCGCCGCCGTTGCGGGCCTCGCGGATCGCACTCGTGGCGTAGGCCAGATACTCGGTGACACCCCAGCCCTGCGCCAATAATTTGACGCGTTGCAATGCGCGGATCGACCGCTCGATGCCCTTCTTGGTGATCTGCCCGGTGAGTAAGCCATGATCGCCGAGGCGAACGACCTCCTTGAGCCGGTCGAGGATCGTGTAGGCGCCGTTCGGATACGCGTCGACGATGAGCGAATGGAAGGAGTTGGTGCCGAGGTCGATCACGCACAGGCGGGTTGGGTGCGCGGCGTTTTCGGCGGGGAGCTCCCGGAACGGGATGATGCAGGCCGAGCCCGTCTCAGTCAGCATGGATCATGTCACTATCTGGCACAGCGGAT
>CAZRTY010000073.1:0-6026 GCA_964603055.1 uncultured Rhodothermales bacterium
CTCAGGGAGGATGGGCGGCGGATCTCGGCATCCTGCGGCGCTACACGTCGATGATGGATCACGAGTACCGGATCGACCTCCGCACGATGCGGTTTACGCGCGAAAATGACGCGGCGTGGTTTGCGAGCGATCATGCCATCAGGAGCTACGCCGGCAGCATCGACAAATCGCACTTTGCCACGCGCACCGATTTCCGTCATCGCGTCGATGTGTCGGATCGATTGATGGTCTCGTTTTTTGGACGCCAGCAGGAAGACCACGAGGCGCAGAGGTTTTTTGTGGAGGCGGGCGTTGCCTATGCCCTTGGATCCGCACACCGCGTCGGTTTATCGCAGACCGCAGGGAGCTACAAGCCTGATCTCGACACGGAGTTGTTCTACGGGTATGAAAGCCCGCTCATGGGCTCGTTGCATATCGGCCTGAATCTGCTGGACGCCGCTAACAACTTCATTTTCGATGGACTGGGCGTCGACCCTGCACTGGAGGACACGTTGCGATCCTACGACGCGAAGCCACGCTTGCTTCGATTCCGATGGCTCGCATCCGACGCTCTTCCCATCTATGCCGAGGTGTATGGCGGCGTGCAGCCACGGTCGGAGCTCACCGTGACGACGCATTCCGATCCAGATTTTGCCTACCGTCGAAGCGAGCATTTCGCGTACGGCGCGCTGCTGCTCTCCTATCCAACCCAGTGGACAACGTTTTCGGCCCGCACATTTGTCTGGAGGGAGGGTGCGCACTTTACCGCACCAACGGGCTCGAGCGCTTTTCGCGACTATCGAACCGCGCGCCGTGAGACGTCGATCGGATTTCGAGCGGCCACTTCAATCGATGTTTCGCGCCGACATCAGTTGTGGGTCGTCAAGGATGTGGCCGCCGTCTTCTACCGCGAAAGGCAGTGGGGGGCGGATTTTGGCGGAGCCTCCGTCCCGCAAGCTTTTAATTTGTACGAACGCCGGCTCGAGGCGGGAGCCGGCGCGTCAATCCGGCCCGTGCGGAGCGGTTTTCTCGCATCGATCATGTGGCATTATGATGGACGCGACTACAATGAAGGGGTCGATGTCATCGAGCGCTATCGGCTCCGCTTCGCGCAGTGGCAGCCAAACAGCCGAGCCACCTTCGTGCTCGGATACCAGGTAGCGAACCGATTCCTGCTCGAGAGCGGTGTTTCGTACGATATCGATGGCGACACCTTCTACACCGATCGGGGTCCGACGCGATTCGACGGCGCCTTCGGGCGGCTGAGTCTCACGTGGTAGCGTGCACCTCGCGGGCCGGCGCTACAACCCGTCGTCGATCGGTAGCCGGATTTCGAAGCGCGTGCCCTCGCCGGGCGTCGTCTCGAACGTGATCTCGCCGCTCATTTCCTCCACGCCCTTGCGGACGATCGCGAGGCCGAGCCCTGTGCCGCTTGTTTTCGTCGAGAAGTTCGGCTCGAAGATCCGCGGCTGAAGTTCTTCGGGGATGCCGGAGCCGTTGTCGACCACTTCGACGAGCGCCCAGTCCGCGCCGTCTTTTCGCTCCCGCCATGTGCGCACGGTGATGCGTCCATCGCGATCGTCGGGGATTGCCTGATCGGCATTCTTGATGAGGTTGATCAGGATGCGGCGGAGCTCCTCGCGGTCGACCCGAACGAGCAGTTCGTCGGTGGACTGATCGGACGTGACGTCTGCGGCACTGCCCTCCTGCATCAGCGCGACGGCCTCATCCACGGCGGCGTTCAAGTCATAGGTCTCGAGGATGCGCTTGGGAAGCCGGGCGAAGGTGTGAAAGTTGTCTGCGATACGGGCGAGGGCGTCGATCTGCTCGATGAGCGTCGTCGTGATACGATGGAAGAGCTTGTCGAATTTACTCGACCGCGCGGGCCCTGCAACTCGCTCGCCTGCCTCGTGCTCGCTTGATTCATGCTCATAAGCCCGCTGCATGTGCTGCACCGAGAGCTTCATCGGCGTCAGCGGGTTCTTGATTTCATGCGCCACCTGCCGCGCCATCTCTCGCCATGCCAGTTGCCGCTCCTGCAGCGCAAGCTGGTTGCGGCTTTCGACGAGCTGCTGCTGCATGTCGTTGAATGTCTCAACGAGCTCACCAATCTCATCGCGGCTATCGACGGGCAGTGGCCGGTGGAACTGTCCGCGCGCCACGGCTTCGAGGCCTTCGCGCAACCGCGCCACGGGACGGGCGAGGGCGTTCGCGAGAACCGACGCCGTCAGCATGACCACGAGCACGAGCAACAGCAGTGCTCCGAAGAGGTACGCCACGGTTCGGGCTCGCTCCTCTTCGATGCGTTCTTGCTCGGGAAGCGTCGGCACGGAGATCACATACCTCGGCCGCCCCTGCTCATCGGGTAACGCGCGATAGCCGGCCGTATAGTTGAAGCTGCCGATCCGCTCGTGCGTCGTCGTGAACCGGAAGCCGTTGTGAAAGAGCTCGCGATAAGCAACGGGCGAGAGACGTCCCTCGAGCAGGCGCTCGCGGATCATCTGCGGGCGGCTGGTGCTGCGAAGCCATACGCCGCTGTATATGTTGAGATCGAGCCCGACCTGCGCCGCAAGGGAGTCCACATCCACGCGTTCGAGCACGCGGTACGGCATCTCATCGTACCGCGCCTCCAGAACCAGCGCCTCTTCCACCCGATCGAGCTGCTGCTTCAGCCAGTCGTCAATTGCCCGCTCGTTCTCCCCTACCACGAGATTGAGACCCACGAACCCGACGGCCACGACGGCCACACTGCCCACCGTCAGGAATGCATTCAGCACCTTATCCCGGAAGCGCACGCGCACGGCGGGGAAGTTGCCTCGACGGTATCGATAGACGACGCCGGCGATGTAAAGGGGCAGCCCCAGGATGAACCCCGCCGTCATCACACGCAGCAGGAAGAACAGGTGATCGAACGTGCTGACCGCCGGTACGCGCACAGCCGTTACAGAGACCGACTCGCGGCCCATCGGATGCACTGACGGTCGATCGAGGCGCCGATAGAATGTGATGTAAGACTGATATTCGATCTGCTCGTGCCGCCATACCTCGCGCGATGTCTGCAGCGCCTGCCATACTTCCTCGGGAAGACGGTATCGGCCGAAGTCGGGGCCCACATTGCGAACGATCAATCCGTCTCGCAATTCGGTGATCGACATACCGGCGTAGAGCGTCTCGTACGCGCTGGCCGGGAGCAGGACGCGAGGAAATGGCGCGGTAAAATCCTGCAGCAACGGCCTCGGCTCGGCTCTGGCCACGACCCAGCCATATGCCTCACTATCCGCCCGTGTGCGGAGCGGATGGAGGCCCTCGTACTGTAGTCGACCAGGATCGCGGCGGCCGGTGACTTGCTCGACCATTGTCCCCATGACGCCGCTTTCGACGTACATCTGATGAAGGATGTCGAACTCGACGGCATCCACATCATCGAGGGTCTCGCGGGACGGCGTCGGCTCTAATTCGACGTACCGACCACGCGGCCTCCCCTGTGCATCCACGTACGTCAGACCTACCTCGTAGCCGCCGAGCGAACCGAGCAGCGAGTTCTGCATCGTCACGTTAGCGAGCGAGTCGAACACCTGAGGCGGCGTGTTCTCGGGATGTTGCAAGAGCAGCGCCTGCAGATTGTCGTGCTCGGCCGCGTTACTAAGCGCCTGCCCGATGGCAAACATCACGCGCGGATCGCGACCTTCGGCAAATGTCTCCGCCGCATCGAGCATCTCCACACGCCGCTGCTGCGTGCGTCCTTCGAACAGGAGCGGATAAACAAGCAGCGACAGCACGAACATCCCCGAGAGGATCGATCGCAAGAAGAGGCGGTCCGACGCATCGTCGCGGCTTACGCGCAGTGCCATCTGCACCGACACCGCGCCCAGGGCGGCGATCACGACGGCAGTCAGCACGGACACGACGCCGGCGGCAGCAGCAATCGCGAGTGCGGCTGCGAATACGACGACCCAACCGACGAGGCTGCGCGTAGGGTGCACGCTGCGGCGCAGGTTCTCGAAACGCACCATGCGGATGATCGGCCACATGGCGGCAGCCGCGAAAAACACAGCCGACAACGCAGCGATCAGCAGCGCCGAGAACACAACGAGCACGTGAGCAGACGGCATGAGCGCGGACCGCGAAAAATACTCGAGCGTGCTGTCGACAACCACTCGATGCGTGAGCTGGCGCAGCAGGAGTCCGAGCACGACGACGGTAACGGCGGCGACCGCTGCCCACGTATGAAGCCGGAGCCGATTGACTCTGATAAGGCGCGATGCACGGAAGAGCGAACGGCTCGGGCCTCCGGCGGCCTGGTACCGGATCACCAGCATCGCACAGAGGAACACGATGAGGACGGTGATGGCGAGGTCGCCTGTGGACTGAAGTATGCCGGCGCCGAAGTTGGACGCCAGGTGCGCCGGGTCGAAGAGCGGCGCGAGCGGTGCTTTTCCTCGCTGCCAGCGTGCCGGTACGTCGAGCTCGATCAGCATCATCCGTAGCGCGACCAGCCAGCTGATCAACACCGCCAGGCGGGCGCCGGACGAAACTCCTCGCTCCTTTGACCTAAAATCCGTGCCCCAGAACCAGACGCCCGCCGTTATCCAGACGATCAACAGACACCACCAGAAGGCGTTGACGTGGTTGTAGCGCTGTTCAACGCTGCGCACGATCTGGGCGGACGATGGGGCCTCAACGACGATCCACCCGAGTTCTCTGCCGTCGCGGCCCTGCAGGAATCGGCTGTTTTCGGACGCGGCCTCTGGAGCATCCGGGCCGAGGACGAGCCGCATCGGCAAGCGATAGCGACGTTGCCATTCGGATGCCACATCGTAGTCGCTAAGGAACTGGTTCTGCACCGGTACGCGCTGTTGCAGCACGCGCACGATGCGAACGGCCCCGACGGCTGACTCGCCGTCATAAACCGGCCACCAGACGACGAGTGCGTTCCTCCGCCTGCCATCGCGCGAGACGGCGGTTCGGAACGTGGAGTGGAAATTGGTGATGCCGGCGGCGTCGTCGAGCGGCATGTCGACGCCGTGCCAGGCGACGAGGCGCCGGTCGAGGTCGTACACTTCGATGCCTTCGCGGGCGTCGAGGCGCTGCCCGATGATATACTCGAGCAGGTGCTCCGGGACCTGACGGATGGCGTCGGCCTCTTGACCCGCTAAGGCGGCGACGACGGTTGACGATGAGGCGATGGCTCGCGCACGGTCGAGGAGCGACGTCTGGATCCAGTCGAACTCGCGCTCGGCTTCGGTCAGCGCAGCGTCAACGCGGGCGGCTTGCTGCGATTGTGCTTGCTGCTCGACATGCGTTACATGCAGCCGTTCGACTCCTTTGGTGATCGGAATCAGAACGAGAAGAAAGGCGGCGATCGTGACGAAGCGCCTTCCCTGCACGGATTTCAGCACGGACGCACGCACGATACGAGGTAGGGTTGAGGACGGTCGACGTCAGGAGCCGCCGCCGAGGCGCTCGATGCGAATCTCGCGAATCTGCCACGCGTCGTGCTTGTTGCGCAGGCGGAGGAAGATGCGCAGCGGCATGTCACCTCCCTCGATATAATATCGGCCGAGTGCGAAGCAGTTGTCGCCGGAACGGCTCGGTGAATCGAGCTCAACATCGTGCGGCGCGTGCTCACGGAAGAACTCGGCCAGCACGTAGACCGCCTGGGCGCGGCTGTACATCGATGCCGAGCCGAACAGCGTCAGCTCGACGCGCTCTGCCGCTTCGGCGGCCAGTGCCGATGCATCGCCCGCCGCCATGGCGAGTTCGATCCGGCTTACTGCCACGGCTTCGTCTTGAGCCAGCGCCGTGGTGGGGCCTGTCGAAGCCGCCCACGCCAGGATCAGCGCGACGAAAATTGAACGATGCACGTGCATGAAATGTCGTAAGGATGGTCGATTCGAACGGTCGTTTGGTGGGAATGGCGCCGCGCAGAAACATGGCGTCACTCTGCAGCGGAGATGACAGCAAATAATAATCCGTTGGCGTGATGAGTACGGAATGATACGCAAGCGGCCGGACAGCGTCGACTTTCATGTACAGCGGCGTCGCTC
>CAZRTY010000073.1:6126-8863 GCA_964603055.1 uncultured Rhodothermales bacterium
CGGCGCGCATCCGGCGCAGGAACTCGATGGTGTGTTCGATCAGCTCGGCGGGTGCGTCGTCGACGGCTTCGCCCGCCTCGCGGACGAGTTCGGTGGCCTGGCGGTACTGGTCGAGGTACAGGTTGCACTTCTGGCAGCGTTTGAGGTGGCGCTCAAACTCCGACGAGACATCGGTTGGCAGCGCCCCGTCGAGGTAGTCGGCGATGAAGTTATTGCATTCGCGGCAGTTCATCGGAGCGGTGTGCTCGTGCATGTGAGGTCGATCGTCCATGGCTCATCCACGAAAATAGACTTCGAGAAGGGAGCGAAGTGCCTGCCGCGCGCGGTGCAGGCGTACGCGCAGCGCTCCTTCGCTGATGCCGAGGATTTCGGCGGCTTCGGTGGTTGACAGCTCGCTCATGTCGCGCAAGAGGACGACCTCGCGGTGGTCGTCCGGCAGGCGGTCGATGGCCTCGCGCACGAGCCGGAGGCGTTCTTTCTTTTCGGCAACGCGGTGGGGCTCCCACGCTTCGACCGATCGTGAGAAGGCGCCCGCCGTGGGGTCGGGCTGGAGGCGGTCGACGTCGGCCACCTCGACGGCGTGCACGCGCTGCTGTTTGCGCCGTGCGGCGCGTGCCTGGTTGAGCGCGATGCCGTACAGCCAGGTTGACAGGCGCGACTCGCCGCGGAACCTGGATAGCGACTCGTAGGCCGTTAGAAACGTTTCCTGCAGTACGCTTTGAGCTTCGTCTTCATCCCGCAGCATGCGCACGATGAGGCGGTAGAGACGCGGCGTCTCGCTGCGTACGAGCGCCTCGAAGGCTTCTTCGTCGCCGCTCAAGACGGCGGCTTCGTCGTACTCGTACGTTGCAGCAGAGGCACCCTGCATGATCCAAAAAATCGATTCGGTGGAACCCCAAGGTACGGAAGAACCCGACACCGCCGTGGTGGTGCCGGGTTCTCTGCGGCTGATTTAGCTGTGGATTGCCCGTCAGGCGGTTTGCAGACGGGGCCCAGCCTGAATGATTTCCGAGGACGTACCGTCTTCGAATTTCTGGAAGTTCTTGGCGAAGAGCTCGCTGAGCCGTTTTGCGGCGCGGTCGTACGCATCGCCGTCGGCCCACGTGTTGCGCGGGATGAGGATTTCGGATGATACGCCGGGGCATTCGGTCGGGACGTCGAAGCCGAACGTCGGGTCGGTCATCTTGGGCGCGCGCTCCAGATCGCCGCTGTGGATCGCATCGATGATGGCGCGCGTGTGTTTGAGGCTGATCCGCTTGCCGGTGCCGTAGGCGCCGCCGGTGAAGCCCGTGTTGACGAGCCACGCACGTGCGCCGTGGCGGCGCATGCGCTCGGCCAGCATCTCGGCGTAGCGGCTCGGGTGCAGCACGAGAAAGGCCGCGCCGAAGCACGCCGAGAACGTGGCTTCCGGCTCATCCACGCCCATCTCGGTTCCGGCAACCTTGGCCGTATAGCCGCTGATGAAATGGTACATCGCCTGCGCCGGGTTGAGCATACTGACCGGCGGCATCACGCCGAAAGCATCGTACGTGAGGAAGATGATGTTGTGCGGATGGCCGCCGGTGCACGGGATCTTGGCGTTGGGGATGAACTCGATGGGATACGCCGCGCGCGTGTTCTGCGTAATCGTGGTGTCGGAGTAATCGACCTCGCGCGTCTCCTCGTCATATACCACGTTCTCGAGCACGGTGCCGAAGCGGATGGCGCCGTAGATCTCGGGCTCGTGCTCGGGCGAGAGATCGATGGCCTTGGCGTAGCAGCCACCTTCGATGTTAAAGACACCATCGTCGGTCCAGCAGTGCTCATCGTCGCCGATGAGGCGGCGGCGCGTATCAGCCGAGAGCGTGGTTTTGCCGGTGCCCGAGAGGCCGAAGAAGAGCGAGACGTCGCCGTCTTCGCCTTCGTTTGCCGAGCAGTGCATCGACAGGATGCCTTTCTGCGGCATGATGTAATGCATGATGGTGAAGACGCCTTTCTTCATTTCGCCGGCGTACTCGGTGCCGAGGATGACCATTTCGCGTTTCGCGAATGAGAGGTCGACGCTCGTCTTCGACGTCATGTGAGACGTCATACGGTTGGCCGGGAAAGCGCCTGCGTTGTAGATCACATAGTCGGGCTCGCCGAAGTTGGCCAGCTCCTCGGCGGTCGGACGGATGAGCATGTTATGCATGAACAGCGCGTGGTAAGCGCGCTCGCAGATCACCCGGACCTTGATGCGGTTGTTGGGATCCCACCCCCCGAAGCCGTCGACCACGTAGAGCCGCTTGCGCGTGTTGAGGTAATCGACCGTGCGCTCGCGATTGATGTCGAAGGTGCGTTCATCGAGCTCGATGTTGATGTCGCCCCACCAGATATCCCCTTCCGTGCCGGGCTCGCGGACGATGCGCTTGTCGGCCGGGCTGCGGCCGGTCTTGCGCCCGGAGCGAATGGCAAGCGCCCCGGAGCTTGTGATGGCCGCCGTGGCGTCGGTCTTGACGGCCTCTTCGTAGAGTGTAGACGGTGCCGCGTTGCGCACGACGGCGTCGACATGGATTCCGTAGGAGGTGAGGTCCAGATTCATCATCGTGAGCCAGAAAGGATCGTGACTTTGATCGAAGTAGAAGGAGGCAGTTGAGACGTGCCCACCGCTATGGTAGGTCTATCCACCCCGAAAGATCATGAAGAGGCCGAAAAAAGCGCTTTCTGTGCCAACCCGGTTACGTTCCGCGAGAGGCGGTAAGGTGGGGGCGTCGGCCAG